>NZ_JBBIAB010000003.1:300000-399124 GCF_039634785.1 Tistrella mobilis
CGCTCTGCTCCAGATGATTGAACGGGCTGCCCGCCCAGCTGTCCGGATCATGATCGCGGCCATAGGCGATCACCGCCGTTTCTTCCTCGCCGGAGCGCCAGCGAAAGGCATGTCCTTCAAGGATCGGGTGCAGGGTGTCGCAGACCATGTTGGCGCGGGTCAACGGCACCCCCGCCGCCCGCAACCGCTCGGCCGTGCCGTTCAGCAGCGCCTGCTCACCGTCTCCGGCAAGGCCGGTGTCCAGGATCCAGCGGCAGATATCTCCGACGTCGATCGCCATGCCCGGCCTCTTTCGCAAAGCTCCACATCCTGACCGCCTGATATAGACTGGCTGTCGGGTGATACCATGCGCGGAGCCGGCCGATGTCGCAACGCCTCCTCTTCCTGCGTCTTGCAACCGTCACGCGCCGCGACCGCCATCTGGCGACGGGTCAGGTCGCCGATGCCGTGGGCGCCGCCGGGGGCTGGATCGACGGCCACAACCAGTTCTCGAACAAGATGACCACGCTGCGTTTCACGCTGCCCGCGGGCGGTCTGGCGCCGCTCCGCAGCCGGCTGGCCGATCTCAACCTCGCCCTGACCGACGAAGCCGCCGCCGCCCTGGATGCGGCCATTGCCGCCGGCCATGATCCCGACCGCGAGGTCTCGGCCAGTTTCCAGCTGACCTTCATCCATGACGAACCGGATCTCAGGATCGACATTCCGGCCGTGCCGGGGTGACCTTCCGGCCGGCGACCGGCGTCAGGCGACCCGCCACTCCGGCGTGCGCAGAAAGAAGCAGGTCAGATTGTACTTCACCCCGCGCACCGGCGGGGCGCCGCGGTGGAGATGGGTCCAGAAGGGCGGGAACAGGACCAGCAGGCCCTTGGTCGGCTTGATCGCGACCTGCTGATACGGGAATTCGGTGTGCCCGCCCTCTTCCACCGTGCGCAGATAGCAGAGCGCCGAGACGAAGCGGTCATAGGTGTCGCGCGGGCCGGCATCGATATGCCAGCCGAAGCCCTGGCCGGGTTCGATCTTCTCGATGATCGGCACGCTCATCCGGTGGTTCGACGGGTCGGCCATCCGCATCACGGACTGGTATTTCTGCGCATAGGCGCCGAGAGCCTTGTAGAGCGCCGCTTCCACCGGCGCCATCAGGTCGTCCCAATGCGGCCCTTCCATCGAGGCCATCACGCCGCTGCGATTGGCACTCTGCCCGGCGGCGGTGCGGCTGGCGAAGCGGCCCTCGTCCCGTTCGAAACGGGCGATCAGCTGATCGCAGAGCGCGTCCGGAAGGGCCTGGGGAAAGGCATCGACGAAGGCCGGTTGGGGTGGCGGTGCCGGCCGGGTGAGCGGCGGGCGGTGCGGAGCGGGCATCATCGACAGGTCCTTCCATAATCACCAGAGACAGACAAGAAGGCACCAGAGACAGACAAGAAGGTGTGATCGACGGCACATACCCACCTTCCTGCCTGCCCCGGGGAACATGACAGTTGTCACAAATACATAGTCCCGAAGAGCGGTCTCTTCTTTTGGACTCATGACTCAGAATCCTGACGCCTGTCTGAGATTTTCATCACAGATCGGGACAGAACATGCGATTTCCTGCTATGTGGAGAAAAATGTACATCGATCACACTTAATACATATTTGTGAAGTAAATTTCGTCTGCCTTTCGTCCTTGGGGTGATGCAAAATTGATCAAAAATAGAACAATTGAATCGCTGATAAACTTTTGAGGGAATATTCTGGTCGGCGCCAACGACACAACAGGACGAGCCGCCATGAAGACAGCCCGCTTCGTCGCCTGCGCCCTGCCGCTGCTCTGCAGCAGCGCGGCGCTGGCGCAGACGACCACCTATGCACCGGCGGCGGCATCAACCGTCGTCACCCTGCCGCCGCTTCAAGCCGACAGCCTGTCGCCCACCCCGCCCGCCGATGTGAACGGCGGGGCGGCCCAGGCCAATCTGGTCGATGCCGCCTATTTCGCCTGGCAGGAGTTCATCGCCCTCAACTGGCCGGCCCTGAAACAGAACGGCCAGGTGGTGCGCGACACCCCCGACCCGGCCGCAACCTTCGGCGACCCCAATGCCGGCCCGCTGGTCTGGGAAACCTATCGCCACAAGATCGAGATCTTCCCGGGCAGTAATTCGCCGAACGACCCGCCCCATGGGGTACCGCCCGGCACCAATGATCCCTGGGGGTACAGCACGCCGCCATCCTATGTCTATTCGCCGGCGATCTTCGGTGCCGGCGGCCAGGTGCCCGCCTGCCCCGGCCAGCCAGCCGTGGCCCAGCCGGCCTGGATCAATCTGGACGAGACCAGCCAGATCGGCCTTGCCACCATGCATGCCGGCATTCTGGACGGCACGCCGCCCGCCAGCCCGAACAGCGCACCGTCACTGATCCGCTATCTGGCCAAGGCCAACCAGAGCGAGTTCGACTATGTCGTCAGCAACCGGCTCTGGTATATCGGCACCGACGGCACCACGCCGCTGGAGCAGCGCATCGCCACCTGGAAGGCGGGGCTGGCGGCCGGCAAGCCGGCGCCCGAAAACCAGGTCGTGACCCTGCCGGCCGGCACCATCGAGGTCAAATCCGCCTGGCGGCCGCTGGTCGCGGGCAAGGAAGATCCGACCCGCTACCACACCAACACGGTGCGCTATTATGAACCCGGCCCCAACGGCAATCCGTGCTGGTGGGAAGCCAAATGGGCGCTGGTCGCGCTCCACATCATCCAGAAAACGCCGAGCGCACCCCATTTCATCTTCGCGACCTTCGAGCAGGCCGACAACATCCTGCAGCCCGACGGCAGCCCGATCGAGGATGCGAGCGGCAATATCGTCCAGCCGCCGGTGGGCGCCACGCCAACCACGCCTTATCTCGCCTATCAGGACAATCCGACGCATCCCTTCGTGGTTCCGCTCGGCGGCAACCAGTTCTGCAACACCCCGCAGAACCGGCTGTATTTCCAGGAACTGCCGCCGGGCGATCCGTCGGTTCAGCCGGGCACGCCGGTCGGTGGCAATCTCTGCGTCAACACCCGCTACGAGCCGATCAACTATACGCTCCAGCAGATCAACACCAATTTCCAGAACAGCATCCGCTCGTACATTGCCGGCAAGGGCCTCTCGTCGGCGCCCTGGCTGAACTACAAACTGGTCAATGTGCAGGTGATCCCCTTCAATCGTTCAGAGGCCCTGCCCTTCAACAACACCAACTTCATCAGCCCCAAGCTGCGCAGCGCCTTCTATCAGGCCAATATCACGGTCGAGACCGACTACACCCTGCAGCAGTTCAACGGCCGCATCGCCGCCGACAATGCGCCCACCACCTATCCGGAGGGCGGCACGCAGCAGAACTTCCAGAACGTGTACATCCGCAACCCCGGAAACACGTCCTTCACCACCTATCAGATGGGTGGCTGCATGGGCTGCCACGGCAATGCCCAGGTCGGCGGGACCGATTTCAGCTTCATCATCGGCGGCAATCCGTTGAGCCTGAAGCCGGATACGCCCGAGCCTGAGAGCGCGTCGGATGCCCGGGCCTTCTATACCGATCGGCTGAGCCGCCTGCCCTCGTTCAAGCATCCGTAATCGCGGATCCCACAGACGACGACACCCCCGCCGGTCTCCCGGCGGGGGTGTCGTCTGTCGAAACGCCGATGGTGACGATCAGAACTCGTCGTCGGCCATCGCCATCACGGTCTTCGCCCCGGCCATGGCCACCGCGAAGGCGGCCAGATGCTCTGGCAGCACCTGCTCCATGAAGAAGCGGGCGGTCTTGAGCTTGCGCTGGTGGAAGTCGACATCCTCGCCGGCGGAGATCTTCACGGTTGCCACCTCGGCCATCTTCGCCCACATGAAGGCGAGCGCGACCAGCGCGAACATGCGCAGATAGGGCGAGGCCGCAGCCCCCGCCTCGTCGGGATTGGCCATGGCCTTCTGCGCCAGACCGGCCGTCGCCTGCTGCAGGCGCTGGAAGGCCTTTGCGAAGGGGCCGATGAACTCCTTCAGCGCCGGATCCGACTTCTTCGCCGCGATATAGGCATCGGCCGGATGGAAGAAGCGGCGCAGCAGCCGGCCCATCCCGGCCGAGAGCTTGCGGCCGACCAGATCCATGGCCTGGATGCCGTTGGTGCCCTCGTAAAGCTGGGTGATGCGGGCGTCGCGGACATACTGTTCCATGCCATGCTCACGGATGTAGCCGTGGCCGCCATAGATCTGCACGCCGCGATTGGCGTTGTCGAAGCCGAGGTCCGTGAGGAAGGCCTTGATGATCGGGGTCATCAGCTGGACCAGATCATCCGCCTCCTGCCGCACCGCCGGATCGGGGTGGTGATGCGACACGTCGATCTCGGTGCCGATCCAGTAGGACAGCGCCCGCGCGCCCTCGTTCAGCGCGCGCATGGTCATCAGGTTCCGGCGGACATCCGGATGAACCACGATCGGGTCGGCCGACCGGTCCGGATATTTGGTGCCGGTCAGCGCCCGGCCGGCGGTGCGGTCCAGCGCATAGGCGACCGCGCCCTGATAGGCCGCCTCGCCGATGCCCAGCCCCTGCATGCCGACGGCAAGCCGCGCGACATTCATCATGGTGAACATCGCCTGCAGGCCGCGATGGGGCTCCCCCACCATCCAGCCGATCGCGTCGTCGAAGTTGAGCACGCAGGTCGCCGAGGCCTTGATGCCCATCTTGTGCTCGATGGCGCCGCAGGCGACGCCATTGCGCTCCGCCGGTGCACCATTGGCGTCGGGGATGAATTTCGGCACCAGGAACAGGCTGATGCCGCGGGTGCCTTCGGGCGCATCCGGCAGCTTGGCCAGCACCAGATGGATGATGTTCTCGGTCAGATCGTGCTCGCCGGCCGAGATGAAGATCTTGGTACCGGTGATGCGGAAGCTGCCGTCGTCGGCCGGCACCGCCCTGGTGCGGATCAGCCCCAGATCGGTGCCGCAATGCGGCTCGGTCAGGCACATGGTGCCCGACCAGGTGCCGTCGGAGAGCTTGGGCAGATAGCGCGCCTTCAGCTCGTCCGAGGCATGGGCGGCGATGGCGTTGTAGGCGCCGGCCGACAGGCCCGGATACATGCCGAAGGCGAGGTTGGCCGAGCAGATCATCTCCTCGACCACGAAGTTCAGCGTCTTGGGCAGACCCTGCCCGCCATATTCGGGATGGGTGGCAAGCGCCGTCCAGCCACCTTCGATGAAGGTCGCATAGGCTTCCTTGAAGCCACGGGGCGTGCGCACCACGCCGTTCTCGAAGGTGCAGCCTTCCTCGTCGCCCGGGCGGTTGAGCGGGAACAGCTCGTTCTCGCACATCTTCGCCGCCTCTTCGAGCACGGCATCGAAGATGTCGGGGGTGGCGTCCTCGTAACCCGGCAGGTTGGAAATCCGCGAGACGTCGAGCACGTCATGCAGCACGAAGCGGATGTCGCGCAGCGGTGCCTTGTAGGTTGCGGCCATGGGATCGGTCTCCTCTCCGCAGGGCTCAGTTGCGCAGCGGCTTGCCGGTTTCGAGCATGTGCTCGATCCGGGCCAGCGTCGCAGGCGTCTTCAGAAGCGAGATGAAGGCCTCGCGCTCCAGCCGGGTGACATCATCCTCGCGCAGCGTCTCGGTGATGTCGGTGTCGCCGCCGGACAGCACCCGGGCGAGCGCGCCCGAGACCACCACGTCATGCGGCGTGGCCTTGCCCTGCTGGAAGAAACCGTCCACCGCCATCTCCAGCGCCACCCGCGCCGAGGGGCCGGGCAGCGAGATTTCGGCAGCCTCGGGCTTCTGGTAGCCCTCGGCCAGTTCCAGCGCGCGGGCCTTGGCATCGGCCAGCACCCGGTCGCGGTTCATGGTGATCCGGTCGCGGTCGAGCAGCAGCAGCATGTCGCGCGCCTCCTCGGCGCTTTCCGACACCTTCGCGGTCGAGACCATTTCGAAGACCTGGCCCACCGCCGGCATCGGGCCGCCCGGACGACGCTTGTTGGCCATCCAGCGGAACAGCAGCTCCTTGCAGCCGCCCCAGCCCGGCACCACGCCGACGCCGACCTCGACCAGACCCATATAGGTCTCGGCATGGGCCTGGACGGCGTCGCAATGGAGCAGGATCTCGCAGCCGCCGCCCAGCGCCATGCCGGCCGGCGCGCCGACCACCGGGAAGGGTGCGTATTTCAGCGCCTTGTAGGCTTCCTGACCCATGCGGATCATGCCGTCGATCATGTCCCAGGCGGCGATGTTCGAGGCGAAGAGCGCAAGGCCGACATTGGCGCCGACCGAGAAGTTGTCGGCCTCGTTATAGACCACCAGCGCCTTGTAGCCGCCGCGCACGATCTCGGTCGACTTCGCGACCATCTCGAGCACGCCCGGATCGATCGCATTCATCTTGGTGTGAAATTCGAGGCAGAGCACGCCGTCGCCCAGATCCCACAGGCTGGCCGACCCGTTGCCGTCCACCCGCTTCGAGCGCCGCTTGACGTCGGAGAGACGCAGCACGCCTTCCGGCACCGGCACCGGGGCATAGCCGCCGTCACGGGTGGAGAATTCGAGCACGCCATCCGAGATCCGATAGAAGCGGCCGGTCCCATTGCCGGCGACGGCGGCCAGGATCTCGGGCACCTTGCGGCCCTCGGCCTTCAGCCGGTCGGCGAACCAGCCGGCGCCCATACGATCGATCAGCTCGAACGGGCCATACTTCCAGCCATAGCCGAGGCGCATCGCCTCGTCGATCGCCGGCACCTCGTCGGCGATCACCCCCACCAGATCGGCGGTGTAAGAGAGCGCCGAGGAAATCACCGCCCAGGCATAGGCGCCGCCGGCATCCTCGTGCGAGACCAGGGCGCGCAGATCCTTCGCGCCGGCACGGATGCTGGCGAGATCGGGCTTGCGCTTCGCCCGGTACTCACCGGTCGCAAGGTCGAGCGCCTCCTGAATGGTCCGGCCCCCGTCCTTGCGCCGGCGGTAGAAGCCGCCCTTGCCCTTCCGGCCGGTATAGCCCTCGGCGATCATCTTCCGGAACAGGTCGCTGTCGCGGTAGATGGCGTGATAGGCATCATCGGCGGGCAGGGTCGCCTTCATGCTGGCGGCGACATGGGGCATGAGGTCGAGACCGACCAGATCGATCAGCCCGAACACGCCGGTCTTGGGGATGCCGACCGGCTTCGAGAGCAGCGCGTCGACCGCCTCGACATCGAGCTTGCGGTCCATGGCCTCGGTCACCGCTGCCTGCATCCAGAAGGTGCCGATGCGGTTGGCGATGAAGCCGGGCGTGTCCTTGCAGTCGACCACGCCCTTGCCGAGCGCATGGTCGCCGAAGGCGCGGATCGCCTCCACCGCATCCGCACGGGTCTCGGGGCCGGCGACCAGCTCCAGCAGACGCATATAGCGCGGCGGGTTGAAGAAATGGGTGATCAGGAAATCGCTCTTGAACGCCGCCGACCGCCCCTCGACCAGCAGGCCGAGCGGAATGGTGGAGGTGTTCGACGACACGATCGAGCCGGGCTTGCGAACCTCGTCGAGCGTCGCATACAGCTTGCGCTTGATGTCGAGATTCTCGATCACCGCCTCGACGATCCAGTCGACATCGGCCAGCTGGCCCAGATCGTCTTCCAGATTGCCGGTGGTGACGAGCTTCGCGCGGCTCGGATGCATGAAGCTTTTGGGCCTGGTCTTCAGCATCTTCTGGACCGCGCCCTCGGCGAGCGCATTCCGGTTTTCGGCGCCCTTGGGCACGATGTCGAGCAGCACCACCGGCACGCCGGCATTGGCGATATGGGCCGCGATGCCGGCGCCCATGACGCCGGCGCCGATCACGGCCGCCTTCTTGATTGCAGTCATCTCAAAGCATCTCCGGTCGCTTGGGAAAGCCGTCTGGTTCCTGCGTCAGAGCGCTTCGAGGACCGTGGCGATGCCCTGGCCGCCGCCGATGCACTGGGTGGCCAGCGCATAGCGCCCGCCTTCCCGCTTCAGCAGCGCCGCCGCCTTGCCGGTGATGCGGGCGCCGGTGGCGCCCAGCGGATGGCCGAGGGCGATGGCGCCGCCATCCAGGTTCACCCGCGCCGGATCGAGGCCCAGATCCTGGATGCAGGCCAGCGCCTGCGAAGCGAAGGCCTCGTTCAGCTCCACCACGTCCAGATCACCGGCCTTCACGCCGGCGCGGTCCAGCGCCTTGCGGCTGGCCGCCACCGGGCCGATGCCCATGATCTCGGGCGCGCAGCCGGCAACGGCCACCGAGCGGATGCGGGCGAGCGGGGTCAGATTGTTCTTCGCCGCATATTCTTCGGTGCAGACCAGGCAGGCCGAAGCGCCGTCGGTGAGCGGCGACGAGGTGCCGGCGGTGACCACGCCATCCTTCCTGAAGGCGGGGTCGAGCCCGGCCAGACCCTCCACCGAGGCGTCGGGACGGATGCAGCCGTCGGCATCGACCGCCGGGCCCTTCTTCTGGGTGATCGCGACGATCTCGTCGGCGAACCGGCCCTGCTCGCGCGCCGCAGCCGCCTTCTTATGCGAGGCGACGGCGAATTCCTCCTGGGCGGCGCGGCTGATCTGCCACTTTTCGGCGACGTTCTCGGCCGTGATGCCCATCGGCATATAGGCGCCGGGCATCATCTCGGCCAGCACCGGGTTCGGCGCCGGGTTGAAGCCCATCATCGGCACGCGGGTCATCGATTCGACGCCGGCCGCGATGAAGGCCTCGCCCGCACCCAGCTGGATGGCGCCCGCCGCCATGTGCACCGACTGCATCGACGAGCCGCAGAAGCGGTTGACCGTCGCACCCGCCACCGACTGGGGCAGGCCGGCCAGCAGGCCGATCAGACGGGCGGCATTGAAACCCTGCTCACCCTCGGGGAAGGCGCAGCCCAGAATCAGGTCTTCGATCGTCTCGGGATCGATGCCGCTCCGCTCGACCAGGCTCTTGACCACCTGGGCTGCCAGATCGTCCGGACGGACCTTGGTCAGCGCGCCCTTGCGCGCGAAGTGGAAAGGCGAACGGGCATAGCCCGCGATCACGACGCTCTTCATGGGGGCCCTCGGCTCCTGGATTTCTCTCCCGTGCGCCGGTCCGCCGGCGCGCGTGGTTTCTCTGGTGGTCTTACATGGTGGCGCGGGAACCATGACGGTTCCGCGATGCCTCTGGCGACATCCGGCAATCAGCCGGCGGCATCGACGCCCTTGACGGCCAGCGCCGCCAGCACCTGGGCCTCGATGTCGCGCAGCTCGTCGAGGGTCACCATCAGGTCGCTCAGCTGGCCCTGGAGCTGTTCCATCCGCTCGGTGACCGCACTGCGCAGCTGGCGCAGCTGCTCCACCTGGGTGCGGTCGGCCTCGTAGAGGTCCAGGAACTCCTTGATCTCCGCCAGGCTGAATCCCAGCCGCTTGCCGCGCAGGATCAGCTTCAGCCGTGCGCGGTCACGATAGGAATAGACCCGGTTCATGCCCTCCCGTGCGGGCTTGATGAGGTGCTGATCCTCGTAGAACCGGATCGCCCGGGGCGTGATCGAGAACTCCTCGGCCAGCTGGGTGATCGTGAAGGTGTCCGGCATGCGCTCCCCCGCTTGTGCACAGGCCCGGCGGGCCTCGGGGGCGGTGCCACTGCCCCGGGCCCGGTTCTTCGCCTGCGTGGCTCTTCGCCTGTGTGCCATCCCGACCCGGGCATGTTAGTTAACGTTTACGTAAACGTCAACTAACTCCGGATCACGCCGCTCAACCGGCGGCCTTGCGGCGCGCCTCGTATTTCTCCTTCTCCTCCTGCACCAGTTCCTTCTTCGACAGCTTGCCGATCAGGGTCTTGGGCAGGGCGTCGCGGAACTCGATCTGCTTGGGCATCTCGATCGGCGACAGCCGCTCCTTCAGGAAGGCGGTCAGTTCGGCCGCGGTCAGATGGGCGCCGGCCTTCAGCTTCACGAAGGCCTTGACCGTCTGGCCGCGATATTCGTCGGGAATGCCGATGACGGTGCATTCCTCCACCAGATCATGCAGATAGACCGCCTCTTCCACCATGCGCGGATAGACGTTGTAGCCGCCGGCGATGATCAGATCCTTGATCCGGTCGACGATGAAGGCATAGCCGTCCTCGTCCAGATAGCCGACATCGCCGGTGTGCAACCGGCCGCCGGCCATGGTCTTGGCGGTCTCTTCCGGCTTGTTCCAGTAGCCGGCCATCACCTGGGGCCCGCGGATGCAGATTTCGCCGCGGCTGCCCTGGGGCAGCACGGTCTCGCCATCCTCAAGATCGACGATCTCGATCGTGGTGCCCGGCATGGGCAGGCCGATCGAGCCTTCCTTGCTGATGCCGTTGAACGGGTTGCAGTGGGTGACGGGCGAGGTCTCGGTCAGACCATAGCCTTCGACCAGGGTGCAGCCGGTCAGCTTTTCGAAGGTCTGCTTCACCTCCAGCGGCAGCGGCGCACCGCCCGACAGGCAGTAATTGATCGACGAGAGATCGAACTCGCGGATCTTCGGATGATGGGCGATGGCCGTGTACATGGTCGGCACGCCGGGGAACAGGCTGGGCTTCTTCTTCGCCAGCGTTTCCAGAACCTGGTCCAGTTCGAAGCGCGGCAGCATGATCATGCAGGCGCCGGCCAGGACGGAGTAATTCATGCAGACCGTCATGGCGAAGACATGGAACAGCGGCAGCACCACCATGGTGCGCTCCTGCCCTGGCCGCGCATCCGGGAACCAGGCCTCCAGCTGCCGGGCATTGGCATGCAGATTGGCATGGGTCAGCATCGCGCCCTTGGGCAGGCCGGTGGTCCCGCCGGTATATTGCAGCACCGCCACCGCGGTTTCGGGATCGATCTGAACCGGGGCATAGCGCCCGTCATTCTGCATCAGCGCCTTGTGCTGAACGATCCGGGCGCTCTTCTCGACCTTGCCGATCTCCTTGCCCTTGACCAGCGGGAACAGCAGGTTCTTCGGGAAGGGCAGCACGCCGGCCATGGGGCAGACGATGATCCGCTCCAGGCAGGTCTTGCCCAGCAGCTCGTGAACCTTGTCGTAGACCACCGCCAGGTCCAGCGTCACCATCACCCGGGTGCCGCTGTCGTTGACCTGATGCTCGATCTCGCGCAGCGCATAAAGCGGGTTGAAGTTGACGATCGTGGCGCCGATGGTCAGCGCCGCATAGTAGTAGACGATCGAATAGGGGGTGTTGGGCAGAAACAGCCCCACCCGGTCGCCGGGCTTCACGCCGATCTGCTGCAGCCCCTTCGCGGCCTGGCCGACCATCCGCCCGATCTCGCCGAAGGTCAGGATCTTGCCCAGAAAGTCGACCGCCGGCCGATCGGCGAAGGTCTTGACCGCGTGATCCATCAGCGAGGTCAGCGGCGCGGGCGAAATCGTCTTGCGCCAGTTCACGTCGGCAGGATATTTGCGCAACCAGACCGGCTCGGCTCCGCCGGGATCGATCCCGGCACCCATCATCTGTGTCATTGGTCCTCCCGAGACCTTGTCGCGACCCCGGTGCCCGCCCCTGCCCGGCCCGGACCCCGTACCGCTTCCTTGATGAGCCGTCCCCCAACGGCAAAACCGGTTTCCGTATACGTCAACCGGCCGTTCGACTATCCCAGGACACGCGCCCCGGATCAACAGTCACGCCGCGAACCGGCGCCGGATTCTTTGCCAGCCGCATATGCCCGGACGCAACCATGGGTCTGCCCTCAACCCAGAGTTACAATACCCGGAATCATGTCTCAAGACAGGTCGGAACGATCGGGAGGATTGTCAATCGGATCGGGGCAACGTCGGGGATTGAAAGCGCATGACAGGCGGCCCAGTTTCACGGGATCATCGGTGGCATACGGCACGATCCCGGGGGAACAGAAATATGTCGACAGCACCGGAGGATACTCTGGCGCGGATGCTGGACGAGGCAGGCGAGGACAGCTCAGAGGCTGCCGGACACCTCGCTGCCGGGCGCCCGATCTACTACAGAACCTCCGACCTTCCACCGCGGCAGGTCATCAAACAGTATCCTGACGGCCGCAGGGAACTGGTGAGCTTTGAAACCGGCCGGGAAACCCTGATCGGGGAGCTGTCGGCAGCGTGACTCGCCTGTGGGTGATCGCCGGCCCCAACGGCGCCGGCAAATCGAGCCTGACGCGCCGTTACATCTCTCTTTTGACGCGGTTGCACGTCATCAATCCTGACACCATTGCTGCGAATCTTGCGGGCGGCGGCCGCTTCACCGCAGACCAGGCGGCACGCGCCGGCAGAGTGGCCCTGAAGGAGCAGCGCCTTTATCTGGCCGAGCGCCGAAGCTTTGCCGTCGAGACGACACTGACCGGACAGGCCCCTCTCCGCCTTCTGACGACGGCAAGAGACGTCGGCTACAAAACCAGCCTCGTCTATGTCGGTCTGGACGATGTGGGCCTGTCATTGGCGCGCGTCGCGGCACGTGTTTCCGCGGGTGGCCATGACATACCGCCCGCAGATATCCTCAGACGTTTCGACCGAAGCATGGCGAACCTCCACAGGGCCCTGCCGCTGGTGGACAGGCTCTGGCTGTTCGACAACTCCCGAGATCGGTGGCGCCTTATCCTTCGCACGGAAGGCCGACACCTTCGCTTCGCAAGCCCTGACCTGCCGCGCTGGGCAGCAGACATCGTGACAGGTTACAGGCGCTGATCGCCCGCAGACCTTGGGCGACGCGCCCCGATCACTGTTGCAACCACCCCAAGCATCACCTGCCCGGGCACGACGATCATCCGCGCCATGCCGCTGAAGGCATTGGCGTCCTTGTAGATGAAGGGGGTGATCTGTTCGGCGGGGCCGATATGAATATAGAGATACCAGCCGAGGCAGGCCCGGCCCAGCGTCAGAGCGGCGCAGGCTGCCGCCAGCGGCCAGCCGGGGCGCCCCGCCAGTCTGAGGGTGAGGAAGACCAAGGCGAGCAGGCCGCAGACGATGAACTCGACCATGAAAAAGGCGACGTCGACGATGTCGTAGGTCGCATGCATCCCCCGAGGCGGGGCACGCAGCAGGGCCAGGAAATCCAGCACCTCGACCAGCAGAAAAGCCGCATAGGCGCCATAGGCGGCTATGACGAGGCCAAGGATGCGGCGCAGGGCGGTGGTCATCCGACTGCCGTTATCCCTGGGGTTGGAGCGCACGCAGCCGCTCCATATGGGGGCGCATCGCCTCCAGCTCGGCCGCGGGGATCGCCATCACCGGGCGGTTCATCTCTTCCGACGGGCCGTAGCTCTGCAGCAGCTGCTGCTTCTGGGCGTCGGTCAGCTGGTCGCTGTCGCGGATCCGCGTTCTCAGGGCATCACGCTCGGCCCGGGCGGCAACCGATGCCGGGCTGTCGTAATCGAGCGTCAGATAAGCCTGCATGATCCGATCGCCGGTCGCGGCCCAGGCAGCGAGATCGGCAAAACCGCGCTTCATCATCATGGCCGAGGCCTCGTGCCATTCCGGCATGCCCTCGATCGCGGCGGTCATCGCCGCAAGATCCCGGCCCGGCTGCGTCGGCGTCGCCGCCCGATGATCGCGGATCGCCTGGCCGATCTCCGCGCGCCGATCCGGCGGCAGAGCCCCCGACCAGGCCGTGAACGCCTGCCAGCTGTCGAGCCAGCGGCTCACCACCTCGCCGGTCAAGGGACCGTCCTCGGCGACAGCTGCCTCCCCGGCGGCATGCGCGGCGCGGGGGGCGGCCACGACCGCGGTCATCGGAAGGGCGGCGGCAAGCGCCAGAACCAGCAGGCGGCGGGCGATCTGCACGGGCGGATCCTCATGGCGCAGGAGAAGAGAAGGCGGGGAAGCGGGCGACGCCGACGCAGCGCCAGCCCGCCAGATCGGTCTGCCCGCCGGATCAGTCGCTGCCGCCCATGCTCCGGATGCGCTCCAGATGCGGCTGCACCGCGGCAATGTCGGCCGGGTCGGCCTTGCCGGCCTGGTCCATCATCGCCCCGGCATTGCCCAGCATCTGCAGCATCATCTTCTTCTGCTCGGCGGTCATGTCGGGCGAATTCATGATCTGGCTGCGCGCAGCCTCCATCTCGGCCCGCTGGCCCTGGACGTCCTCGCCCTGCATCTCGATCGCCATATAGGCCTGCATCACGCGGTCGCCGACGGTCGCCCAGTCGTCGAGGCCCGAGAAGCCGTGTTTCGAGACGATGCCCGCCGCCTGCGCCGCCTCGGGCGCGCCGGCCATGCGCGACACGGCGGCAGAGAGCATGCGCCCGTCGGCCATATCTCCCATCATCGCCGCAGGGTCGCCGGCCCCGTCCAGCGCCTCGCGACGGTCTTCGGGCAGGGTGTTGCTCCAGGCTTCCAGCGCCTGCGAAGCATCGAGCCAGCGGCCAACCGTGCCGCTGTCGAGGCCGGCCGCGCGGGCGGGGCCGGCAAGGCCCAAAGGCAGCGCCACGGCCAGGGCCGCGGGCAGTGCCAGGGGCAGCGCCGCGGCCAGGCTGGCCGTGGTGGCGCGGAAGGCGGCCGCGGCAAGGCGGCGGCGAAGGATCGCGGTCATCGTCCAGACGTCTCCCATCCAGGCGGGCCTTCTGCCCGCCGGCACGATCGGACCGGGGCCCCGGGCCGGTGGATCCGGCCTCTTGCGGTCCTGATGCGATGCATCACCCGACTATATTGCCGGACCGGCACGCCCGCGTCAGCGGTCGAGACGCGCGGTCAGCTCTTCCGCCGCGGCGGCCAGACGCCGGAACGGCCCCTGCCCTGCCGGGGCACCGGCATCCGCGCGGCCCAGGCGGCGCAGACCCTCGGTTCCGAAACGATCCTTGAGCGACGAGGCGATCCAGCCTTCGGCCTGGGCCGCGCGCCGCGGCGCCAGCCGGTCTTCGGCGACCAGCCAGTCGTGATGACGGTCGGCGGCGGCGATCAGATCCCCGATCCCCTCGCCCGTCGCCGAGGCGACCTTCAGCACCGGCACCTTCCAGCCGTCAGCCCTGAGGCCCACGGCCTTGAGCGCGGTTGCGACATCGGTGCGGGCGCGTTCCGCCGCAGGCCCGATATCGGCCTTGGTCACCACCGCCAGATCCGGGATCTCCATGATCCCCGCCTTCATGAACTGCAGGCTGTCGCCCGAAGCGGGCTGGACGCAGAACAGCACCGTGTCGGCGACCTCTTCCACATCGGTCTCGGACTGGCCGACGCCCACCGTTTCGACCAGCACCACATCGAACACCGCGCGCATCAGCACGGTGGCGGCGATGGTCAGATCGGCAAGCCCGCCCAGCCGGTCGCGGGCGGCCATCGAGCGGATGAACACGCCCTGGTCTTCGGGATCGGTCTGAATCCGGGTCCGGTCGCCAAGCAGCGCGCCCTTGGTACGCTTCGACGACGGGTCGACGGCGATCACGCCCACGCTGCGGCCCTGGTCGCGATAGGACCGGATCAGGGCCGAAAGCAGCGAGGATTTGCCGACGCCGGGCGGACCGGTGATGCCCAGAACCCGGGCGGCCGGCGCCTCGTGCGCGGCATCGAGCAGGGCCGCCGTCTCGGGCCGCCCGGCCCGGCTTTCCAGCTCCGCCAGCGCGCGGGCGAGCGCCGGCTTGCCGCCGCCCCGGATGGCGTCGAGACGGCGGAGGCCGGCAGCGCTGCTGCCGGCCTCCATCCTGTTCCCGTCGGAACCGCCTGTCATGCCGCTGTCCCGGCCGTCAGCCGCGGGCGCGGAGCGCCGCCTGGGCGGCGGCCAGACGCGCGATCGGCACGCGGTAAGGCGAGCACGAGACGTAGTCGAGGCCGGCGCGCTGGCAGAAGTCGATCGACGCCGGATCGCCGCCATGCTCGCCGCAGATGCCGAGCTTGATGTCGGGGCGGGTCGAACGGCCACGCTCGGCCGCGATCTTCACCAGTTCGCCGACGCCATCCTGGTCCAGGCTGACGAAAGGATCCTGATCGAAGATGCCGGCCTCGCGATAGCTGTCGAGGAAGGCGCCCGAATCGTCGCGGCTGATGCCGAAGGTGGTCTGGGTCAGGTCGTTGGTGCCGAAGCTGAAGAACTCGCCCACCTCGGCGATCTTCGCGGCCTGAAGGGCGGCACGCGGCAGCTCGATCATGGTGCCGACCAGATATTCGACCTTCGCGCCCTTCTCGGCGAAGACCTTGGCCGCGGTGTCGTCGACCAGCTTGCGCAGGATCTCCAGCTCACGACGGGTCGCGACCAGCGGGATCATGATCTCAGGGGTCACGGTCTGGCCCAGCTCGGCCGAGACCTCGACCGCGGCTTCCAGGATCGCGCGGGCCTGCATCTCGTAGATCTCGGGATACGAGATGCCCAGACGGCAGCCGCGATGACCCAGCATCGGGTTGCTCTCGTGCAGGGCCGAGGCGCGGGCGGCCAGCTTCTGCGCGTCCATGCCCGAGGCGGCGGCCACCTCGGCGATTTCCTTCTCGCTGTGCGGCAGGAACTCGTGAAGCGGCGGGTCGAGCAGGCGCACCGTCACCGGCAGGCCGGCCATGATCCGGAACAGCGAGACGAAGTCGCCGCGCTGCATCGGCAGCAGCTTGGCCAGCGCCGCGCGACGGCCGTCGGCATCGTCCGACAGGATCATCTGGCGCACCGCGATGATGCGGTCGTCGCTGAAGAACATGTGCTCGGTCCGGCAGAGGCCGATGCCCTCGGCACCGAAGGTGCGCGCGGTCTCGGCATCCAGCGGGGTCTCGGCATTGGTGCGGACCTTGAGGGTGCGGATCTCGTCCGCCCAGGCCATCAGCGTGCCGAAATCGCCCGACAGGTCCGGCTTGATGGTCGGCACGCGGCCGAGCATGACCTCGCCCTTGCCGCCGTCGATGGTGATGGTCTCACCCGCCTTGACGGTGACGTCGCCGACGGTGAACTGGCCCTTCGCATAGTCGATGCGCACGGTGCCGGCGCCCGACACGCAGGCGCGGCCCATGCCGCGGGCGACCACCGCCGCATGGCTGGTCATGCCGCCGCGGGCGGTCAGGATGCCGCGGGCGGCATGCATGCCGTGAATGTCTTCGGGGCTGGTCTCGATGCGGACCAGGATGACGTCCTCGCCGCCCTGCGCACGCTTCTCGGCCTCGTCGGCGGTGAAGACCACCACACCCGAGGCGGCACCGGGAGAGGCCGGCAGACCCTTGGCGATGACCTGCTTGGGCGCCTTGGGATCCAGCGTCGGGTGCAGCAGCTGATCCAGCGCCTGGGCCTCGATGCGGGCCACGGCCTGCTCGTGGGTGATCAGCCCCTCTTCCGCCATGTCGACCGCGATCTTGAGCGCGGCGGCAGCGGTGCGCTTGCCGTTGCGGGTCTGCAGCATATAGAGCCGGCCCTGCTGGACCGTGAACTCGATGTCCTGCATATCCCGGTAGTGCTGCTCCAGCCGGTCCTTCACGGTGACCAGCTCGGCGAACACCTCGGGCATCTCCTCTTCCATCGAGGGATCGGAGGATCCGTTGGCCTGCTTGCCGGCAACCGTCAGGTGCTGCGGGGTGCGGATGCCCGCCACCACGTCCTCGCCCTGGGCGTTGACCAGGAACTCGCCGTAGAACTCCTTGACGCCGGTCGAGGGGTTGCGGGTGAAGGCCACGCCGGTCGCGCAGTCATCGCCCATGTTGCCGAACACCATCGCCTGCACGTTGACGGCGGTGCCCCATTCGGCGGGGATGTTGTGCAGACGGCGATAGGTCTTGGCGCGCTGGTTCATCCACGACCCGAACACCGCGCTGATCGCGCCCCAGAGCTGCTCGCGCGGGTCATCCGGGAACGGACGGCCCAGCTCGCGCTCGACGATCGCCTTGTAGTCGTCGATCAGCGACTTCCAGTCCCCGGCGGTCATCTCGGTGTCGAGATGGTAGCCGCGCTCTTCCTTGCGCGCCTCCAGCCGGTCCTCGAAGAAGCTGTGGTCGACGCCCAGCACGACGTCGGAATACATCTGGATGAAGCGACGATAGCTGTCATAGGCGAAGCGCTCGTCGCCACTGCGGCGGGCGAGGCCTTCGACCGTCACCGGGCTGAGGCCCAGGTTCAGCACCGTATCCATCATGCCGGGCATCGAGGCGCGGGCACCGGAGCGGACCGAGACCAGCAGCGGGTTCTCGGCATCGCCGAAGCGCATGCCCATCTCGGTCTCGACCTTGGCCAGCGCTTCCGACACCTGCGCCTCAAGCTCGGCCGGATAGCTCTGGCCGTTGGCGTAGTAATAGGTGCAGACCTCGGTGGTGATCGTCAGACCGGGCGGAACCGGCAGGCCCAGATTGCTCATCTCGGCCAGGTTCGCACCCTTGCCGCCGAGAAGATTACGCATGTCAGCGGTGCCTTCGGAGCCGTTGCGGCCGAAACTGTACACCCACTTGGTCATCGGTCGACTCACCCTTCGATCTTCGAAAAATCGGCCACGGCTTCCAGCGCCGCCCGGATCTCGGACAGCAGGTGGAGCCGGTTGCGCCGACGCTCCGGCATATCGCAATTGACCGTCACACGGTCGAAGAACGCGTCGACCGGCACCCGGATCCCCGCCAGAGCCGTCATCGCCCGCTCGTATTCCTCCCCGGCCAGCGCCGCAGCGATATCCGCCCGCGCCTGCACGAGGGCGCCGTGAAGCGCCACCTCTTCGGGTTCGACCAGCAGCGCCGCATCGGCGTCGCCACCATAGGTCGTCCCGTCCTTCTTCTCTTCGATACGCACGATGTTGCTCGCCCGCCGGTACGCCGCCAGCAGGTTCGCCCCATCCTCGCCGTCCAGGAACGACTGCAGGGCCCGCACGCGCGCCAGCAGCCGAACGACGTCGTCGTCATCCACACCGGCCAGCGTCGCCGCGATCAGATCATGGCGCACGCCGCGGTCGCGCATCAAGACCTTCAACCGATCAGCGAAAAAGCCCATCAGATCGCCATGCAGGCGGTCGATGTCGATCTCGCCCAGGATCGGCCGGTAGCCTTCGGCCGCCGCCGAAATCGCCGCCTTGAGCGGCAGGCGCACGCCGGTCTCGATCAGGATGCGCAGCACGCCCAGCGCAGCACGGCGCAGCGCGAACGGATCCTTGGACCCCGTCGGCTTCTCGTCGATCGCGAAAAAGCCGGCCAGGGTGTCGAGCTTGTCGGCCAGCGCCACCGCCACCGACAAGGGGGCGGTCGGCACGCCGTCCGACGCACCGGCCGGCGCATAGTGATCGCCGATCGCCTGGGCGACCTCGGCGGGCTCGCCGTCATGGGTCGCGTAGTAGCGGCCCATGATGCCCTGGATCTCGGGGAATTCGCCGACCATGCCGGTGACGAGATCGGCCTTGGCCAGCCGGCCCGCCCGCTCCGCCAGCGCCGGATCGGCACCCGGCACATGGGCCGCCAGCTGTCGGGCCAGCGCCGCGATCCGCCCGGCCTTGTCGGCGACGGTGCCGAGCTTCGCCTGGAACAGGATCGCCTGCAGCCGGTCGAGACGCGCATCCAGGCGGGTCTGACGGTCGGTATCCCAGAAGAATTTGGCGTCGGCCAGGCGCGCGCGCAGCACCCGCTCGTTGCCGTGCACGATGACCTTCGCGCCTTCGGCATCGGGGGCGAGGTTGCTCACCAGCACGAAGACCGGCGCCAGACGGCCCTCGGCATCCTCGGCGACGAAATAGCGCTGATGGGTGCGCATGGCCGAGACCAGAACCTCGGACGGCACATCCATGAAGGCATCGTCGATACGGCCGGCCAGCACGGTCGGCCATTCGACCAGCCCGGCCACCTCTTCCAGCAGGCCTTCATCGGCGCGCAGCATCAGCCCCAGATCCGAGGCGAGTGCCGCGGCATCCGATGCGATCTTCCGCCGCCGCTCGGCCGCGTCCAGCACCACATGGGCGCCGGCCAGCGCCGCGCGATAGCCGGCAAAGTCATGCACCTCGATCGTGGCCGGCGCCAGGAAGCGATGGCCCTGGGTGGTGTTGCCCGCGGTCAGATGGCCGAAGCGGACCGGCACCACCGCCCCGCCGAACAGGCAGAGGATCGAGCGCAGCGGCCGCACCCAGCGGATCTGATGGGCGCCCCAGCGCATGGATTTGGGCCAGGGCAGATCGGCGAGCGCGCCCGCGATCAGCTCGGGCAGCACCTCGATGGTCGGGCGGCCCGCTTCAAACACGTCGAGGAACCAGAAACTGCCCTTGGGCGTCTCGCGCTCGATCAGCGACGAACGGTCGGCATTGTTGGCGGCGAGGAACCCCGCCAGCGCCTGTTCGGGCGCACCGACCCGCGGGCCGCGACGCTCTTCCGCCCGGTCGGGCTGGGCGTCGGCCAGATCGTGGATCACCAGGGTCAGGCGGCGCGGGGTCGAAAAGGCCTCGGCCCGGCCGAAGGTGATCCGCTGGGCGGTCAGCCGCTCGGTCACCAGGCGCGCCAGATCGTCGGCGGCCCGGCCCTGCATGCGGGCGGGGATCTCTTCCGACAGAAGTTCGAGAAGCAGTTCGGCCATGGGATCAGGCCTTTCCGGCGGCAGAGACGGAGGGGCTGCCCGCAATCCAGGCCTCGCAGCAGCCCTTGGCCAGCGCCCGCACCCGGCCGATATAGGCCGCACGCTCGGTCACGCTGATCACGCCGCGCGCATCCAGCAGGTTGAAGAGATGGCTGGCCTTGATGCACTGGTCATAGGCCGGCTGGGCCAGACGTGCCGCCAGAAGGCGGGCGCATTCGGCCTCGGCATCGGCGAAGTGCCGGAACAGCATGCCCGTGTCGGCGTGCTCGAAATTGTGCGCCGAATAGTCGCGCTCGGCCCTGAGGAAGATGTCGCCATAGCGAACGCCGCGGTCGTTATAGGCCAGGTCGTAGATGTTCTCCACGCCCTGGATGAACATCGCCAGGCGTTCCAGGCCATAGGTCAGCTCACCCGAGACCGGCTCGCATTCGATGCCGCCGACCTGCTGGAAATAGGTGAACTGCGACACCTCCATGCCGTCGCACCAGACTTCCCAGCCAAGCCCCCACGCGCCGAGGGTCGGGCTTTCCCAGTCGTCCTCGACGAAGCGGATGTCATGGACCAGCGGATCGATCCCCAGAACCGCCAGGCTGCCCAGATACAGCTCCTGCAGGTTCTCGGGCGACGGCTTCATGATCACCTGGAACTGGTAATAATGCTGCAGCCGGTTGGGGTTCTCGCCATAGCGACCGTCGGACGGCCGGCGCGACGGCTGAACATAGGCCGCATTCCAGGCCTCGGGGCCAAGCGCCCTGAGCGTGGTGGCCGGATGGAAAGTTCCTGCGCCGACTTCCATGTCATAGGGCTGCATGATGACGCAGCCCCGCTCCGACCAATAGTGCTGGAGACGGAGAATGATCTCCTGGAAAGACGGCGCGCCTTTGCGCTCTGTCGCCATGCTCAGCCCGCTGATGCGTGTCGGCAATCCTGCCGCCGACCGGTTCGTTTGGTGCGGCGCGAACATAGCCGCCGGCCGGTTGAGGGTCAAGGATCGCGCGCTTCGCGCAAGATGCGTGCGCAGCCGGGCCGCCCTGCCTTCCCCCCGTTTCCGGGGGAGATGCGGCGGCGCATCTATGATTAAGGGTTGGTTAACGCCTTAAATACACGCAAAGGATGCAGCCCTGCCCGATCGGACCTCATCCGACCGGGCAGTCGGCGCGGCCACAGGGGCCGGCGCCCGGCACCACGAAGCTGCCGCAGCGGGCGCAGCGGTCGGCATCGGCCACCTCGCGCGCGGCACGGCGGCGGCGCGGCACATGGCGGGGTTCCCGCCGGTCTTCGCGGCGGATCGCCTCGCGCCGCTGGCCGAAAACCCGCGCCAGCCGGGCCCCGGTGAACACGGCCAGCACAACCAGCACCAGCAGCAGAATTTTCGACAGACTGAGCATGACGCCGCGTCCTCTAAAGACCGTAGCGCGACCAGAGCGCGCGGGCTTCGACCTGCTCGACCAACCCGGCAATGGCGGCCGAACCGGCGCGCTCGGCCTGCAAGCCCAGCCTCACCCGGCCGAACAGGCCGCTACGCTCTTCGATCATGGCGAAGCGGACCGCGTCGCCGAAACGGCTGCGCATCACGCTGCGCAGATCGCCCAGCCCGTCGGCCAGCCCCAGTTCCACGGCCCGCGCGCCGACCCAGACATCGCCTTCGAACAGCGGCGTATCACCGGCTTTCTGAAGTCGCTCACCCCGGCGCTCGCGCACCACCTCGATGAAGCGCTGGTGCACCTGTTCCTGAATGCCGCCCAGCCAGGCGATATCCTCGGCCTTCTCGGGCTGGAACGGGTCGAGCCGCATCTTGGAATTGCCCATGGTATAGACCCGGCGGTCGAGCCCGAGGCGCGCCATGGCCCGGTCGAAGCCGAAGCCGGCCGAGACCACGCCGATCGAGCCGACCATCGAGGTTTCGTCGACGAAGATCTCGTCGCCGGCCATCGCCAGCCAGTAGCCGCCGCTTGCCGCGACGTCCTCGACGAAGGCGATCACCGGCAGCTTCCTTTCGGCGGCGCGCGCCCGGATATGCTTCCAGATCAGCGAGGACTGGGCCGGCGAGCCGCCGGGGGAGTTGATCACCAGCGCCACGGCCTTCGCCTCGGGCACCTTGAAGGCACGCTCGATCAGCGGCTTCAGCGCCTCGTGCGACAGGTTCGCCTGGAAGCTGCGGCCGGACATGATCATGCCCTCGAGCCGCAGCACGGCCACGACCGGCGGCGGATTGCGGAACCGCTTCACCGGCAGCAGGCGGAGCAGGCGGCGGAAGCGGCTGGGCTTGTCGGTCAAGGCGGCGTGTCTCCCGGATAAAGAGGTTGGGGGATCATATCGAGTGGCCGGCCGGGGCTGTCAACGCCGGGCCGGGGCTATTGGCGCCGGGTCGGGCCATCAACCCCGGGATGGGGTCGCGAGCGACAGCGGTGCTGCATCTTCCAGCACCGCCCGGACCGGCGGCGTCCAGTCCCGCCCCTCCCCCGCCAGCACCAGCGGCGCCAGCAGGGTAAGCGGCGCCCGCCGGCCCTTGCGGGCCTGAACGATCACCCGGCCGGCCGGCCGGCCGTCGCCCACGGTGTGCACCGGCAGAACGCGGATGTCGCCGGCGGGCCCGGCCAGCGCGGTCAGGATCTCGGCCAGCCGGTCGGCGCGCATGACGATGGTGAAGCTGCCGCCGGGCTTCAGCCGCTTCAGCCCGGCGGCGATCCAGGCGCCGAGGCCGATCCCGTTCTCGACATGGGCGGCGCGGCGGCCGGGATCCGGCGGCGGATCGGCGCGGACCTCCTCGAGAAACGGCGGGTTGGTCAGAACATGGTCGAAGGGCTCTGCCCGCGGATCGTCCGGCCCCTGCAACCGGGCACCGACATCCGTCTCCACCACGGTCAGCGCCGCACCGGCGAGCCCCGCATTCACCCGCGCAAGCGCGGCCGCACCGGCATCGCGTTCCACGCCCACCAGCCCGAGCCCGGGCACACGGGCGGCGAGGCAGAGACCGGCCGCCCCGGCGCCGAGGCCCAGATCCAGCACCCGTTGCCCCGGCTCCGCCGGCACGGCGGCGGCCAGCAGCACCGGGTCGACCGCGGCGCGATAGCCGCGGATGAACTGAACGAGTTGCACCCGCCGGCCCAGAAGATGATCCAGGCTGACCGTCGACGGATCGATGCCGTGACGGGCGAGCCTGTCCTGAAGATCGATCGGCGTCGCCATGTTCACCGTCGGGGCCCCAGCATGCGCGCCACCAGCCCGGCCAGACCGCCGGTGGCCTGCGGTGCCGGCCGGCGCGGCGGGGCCGAGATCGGCGCGGTCTCCCCCAGCCCCTGCGCCGCCTCGTCGAGCAGGCGGCGGGCGCGCGGCGCCAGGGCGTCATCCACCATCAGCCGGCGCGGAAAGGCACCGATGGAACCTTCGGCCAGGCTCATCTGTTCGTCGAAGACCAGGCTGTCGATGCCTTCGGCGGCCAGAACCGCGCGTGCCCAGGACAGGCGCACCGGATCGGTGGTCAGCAATACGACATCCATCAGCGGCGATCCCGGGAAGGTGAGGTCATGGCCGCCTCCCGGTCAGGCGCTGAACGAAGGGCGCTGAACGGAGGGCGCGGAAGGGAGGGGGCGAGGTGAAGAGACGGTGACGGGCACCGGACATACGCGCAGCGGCTTGTGCAACGCACACGAGCGCGGCAGGATGTGCGGCGACACACTATACCCACCCCACGCGTCGCTGCGCATCTTGACCGCGCCGCGCGCCACTTCATATGCTCCCCAGCGCCGTGCGGAGCGTCAAGCCCTGCCGGCCCCGGGTCCAACGTTGCCCTCTTTTTCAACGTTGCCCTGAAACAAGACGGATCGGCTGCTCTCTCGTGGATGCGCGCGCACATTCCTCGCAAGAGGTCCTCTCGACCCTTCAGGCTCTGGTGGCAGATGACCTGAAGCGTGTCAATCAGGTCATCATCGACAACATGCAGAGCCAGGTGGGGCTCATCCCCCAGCTGGCCGGCCATATCGTCTCGTCCGGCGGCAAGCGGCTGAGGCCCCTGCTGCTGCTGATGTCGGCCCGGCTCTGCGGCTATGCCGGCGACCGGCACGTACCGCTGGCGGCGTGTGTGGAGTTCATCCACACCGCAACACTGCTCCATGACGACGTCGTGGACGAAAGTGAGCTGCGGCGCGGCAAGGCCACCGCCAATGCGGTCTTCGGCAACAAGGCCAGCGTGCTGGTCGGCGACTTCCTGTTCAGCCGCGCCTTTCAGCTGATGACCCGCGACGGCTCTCTGGAGGTGCTGCGCATCCTGTCGGATGCCTCGGCGGTGATTGCAGAGGGCGAGGTGATGCAGCTGCTCACCTCCAACGATCTGGAAACCGACGAAGCGGCCTATCTGCGCGTCATCGAAAGCAAGACCGCGAAGCTGTTCGAGGCCGCCTGCCAGATCGGCCCGGTGGTCGCCGACCGTCCGGCTGCGGATATCGAAGCGCTGGCGCGCTACGGCATGGCGCTGGGCGTGATCTTCCAGCTGACCGACGACCTGCTGGACTATTCGGCAGAGCAGGCGGCGCTGGGCAAGACCATCGGCGACGATTTCCGCGAAGGCAAGATCACCCTGCCGGTGATCGTGGCCCACGAGCGCGGCACGGCCGAGGAACGGGCCTTCTGGTCCCGGACCATGGAAGAGCTGGACCAGCGCGAGGGCGACCTGGAACAGGCCATCGAGCTGATGCGCCGCCACGACGCTTTCGGCGAAACCCTGCGCCGCGCCGAGACTTACGGCGAGATCGCCCGCGCCTCGCTGCAGGGCTTCGCCGACGGGATCGAACGCCGCACCCTGGACGAACTGATCTCGTTCTGCATCGCCCGCGGATTCTGATCGAAAACCTGCTTGCAGGGGCCGCCGGATCCCGCTATAAGGCGCCCCACGGACGCACCGGAGTGTAGCTCAGCCTGGTAGAGCACCGTCTTCGGGAGGCGGGGGCCGCAGGTTCGAATCCTGCCACTCCGACCAACTTCGGTATGTCCGATCGACACACCCCGGCAGGGCAACCTGCCGGGGTGTCGTCGTTCGGGGGACAGGCGGGCAGATCCCGCGCGCCGCAAGGGTTGCGGATGGTCTTCCCTGCACTGCGGCATTTTGCGAGGGGCAAATGTCGACTCACATTGCAACCTGATGGTGATCGCGGCACCATCATGCAATGCATACGGATCAAATGTGACGCGGTCGTGCCACATCCCCGGTCTGTCATCCTGAACCACCGGACCCCTCTCTCATGGCTGACGGAGAAGCCCTCGACGACGCGATGGAAGACCGCGTGCAGCACGCCGACCGGCTGCTGCGCATGGCGGTCAACCGGATTCCGGAAGCGGTGATCATCTACGACACCGATGATCGCGTCGCCTTCGTCAATCAGGCCTATTGCGATTTCTTCCCCTATATGCCCCCGGTCGGGGAGCTGATGGGCCAGAGCTTCGAAGACGTCATCCGCCACAGCATGGTGGCACCGGGTGTCGTGCTCGATCCGCTGGCCCGGACCGATCCGGATGCCTATATCGCCAAGCGCCGCCACCGGCTGCACAACCCGAAGCCCCAGCCCTTCGAGCAGCTGACCGCCGGACGCTGGCATCTGGTCCGCGAGGTCAGGGTGCCGGGCGTCGGCTTTTTCGGCCTGCGCAGCGATATCACCGACATCAAGCAGCGCGAGATCGAGCTGAAGATGGCGCGCGACCACCTGGCCCGCCAGACCCAGCAGCTGGCGGAGGCCCGCGAGGTGGCGATCCGTGCCCGCGAGATCGCGATCGCCGCCCGCCTGGAAGCCGAGCGCGCCAACACCGCCAAATCGGAATTCCTGGCGCGGGTCAGCCACGAGTTGCGCACCCCGCTGAACGCGATCCTGGGCTTTTCCGAAATCATCCGCGATCAGCTGCTGGGCGATCAGGCGCCGCAGCGCTATGCCGAATACGCCGCCGACATTCACCATGCCGGTTCCCATCTGCTGAAGCTGATCGACGACATCCTCGACATGGCCAAGATCGAGGCCGGCCGGCTGGATCTGATGGTCGACGAGGTGGATCTCCACGGCCTGCTGCGCGAGCTGGTGCACACCTGCCGGCCGCTGGCCCGCCGGAACACCAACCGGTTCGAGACGCAGATCCCCAACGACATCGGCACGTTGAAAGGCGATGTCACCCGGCTGCGGCAGGTGGTGCTGAACCTTCTGTCCAATGCCTGCAAATTCACCCGCGGCGGCGCGGTGACCCTGGCCGCCCGACGGCTCGGCTCCGTCGACGGCCGGGGCGACCTGATCGAAATTACGGTCACCGATACCGGCATCGGCATGACCGAGGCGCAGCTTGCCCGGGTTTTCGAAGATTTCATCCAGGCCGATGCCTCCATCGCCCGCACCTATGGCGGCACGGGGCTGGGCCTGCCGATCTGCCGGCGGCTCTGCCTGCTGATGGGTGGGGATATCCGCCTGGACAGCAGCCCCGGCAGGGGCACCATCGCCCGGGTGATCCTGCCGGTGGCCGGCCCGCCCGGCATTCGCCCCGCCCCGGCCGACTGACGCACCCCGCAACCATAAGGCGTTGCATCCAGCGACACGTCCCCGACAGCGCTTGCTATTTCTCGCAAGGGTTGTTCATATAGGATTCAAAACAACATTAGGGTTTGCAACGACCGCAGCCGGCAGACGGATGCGGACGAAGGGGGGATGATGTCGTCTGACACGCCGACCAGTGGATCGGTCCGCCCCAAAGCGGGGAGCGGTCTGGATCCGCGCCTCAGGCGGGCCCAGGCCCGCCACGCCTTCGCGATCCTGGTGCTGCCGGCCATCGGCAGCCTGATCGCCATCGGCCTCGCCGTCCATGACGGCGGCGTCCCGGCCGCGGCCCTGATTATTCTGCTCGTGTCCTATATGGCCACCTATGCGGGCATCACCGTCGGGCTGCACCGGCTGTTCGCCCATCGCGCCTTCGAGACCACGCCATGGCTGCGGGCGGTGTTCGCCGTGCTCGGCTGCATGGCGGCCCAGGGACCGGCGATCTACTGGGCGGCCAATCACCGGGTCCATCACATCCGTTCGGACCGTGACGGCGACCCGCACAGCCCGCGGATCGCGAACGGGCGGCAGCTGGGGCGCTGGGAAGGGTTCTGGCACGCCCAGGCCGGCTGGACCTTCAGCCACCGCCCGGCGGATGTCTTCGCCGTGACCCGCGACCTGACCCGCGACCGGCTGCTGATGTGGATCAACCAGCGCTATCTGTGGTGGGTGGCCCTGGGGCTGATCCTGCCGGCGCTCGCGGGTGCGCTCGCCATCGGCGGCATCCAGGGCGCGGTGCTGGGCCTGCTGTGGGGCGGCGCGGTGCGGCTGACCCTCAGCTACCACTTCACCAATGCGATCAATTCGCTCACCCACATGATCGGCACCCGGCCCTTCGGCGGCCGGAACACATCGACCAATCTGTGGCCGATCGCCCTGCCGACCCTGGGTGAGGCCTGGCACAACAACCACCATGCCTTCCCCACCTCCGCCCGCTTCGGCCTGGCGGTCTGGGAGGTGGATATCGGCTGGTGGATCATCCGCAGCCTGGAAGCCGTGGGGCTTGCCTGGAATGTCCGCCGCCCCCTGCCCGAGAGCATAAGCGCCAAGCGCGCCGCAGCCGCCGCAGGCATGCAGGTCGACGACGACGACCGCGTGACGGCCTGAATGCCCCGCCCGGCCGCCCTGATTGCGGCCGCATCTCACCCCGGGTGGCCTGATCAGAAATTATCGCGCTGGACGCGAAATTTTCTCTGGTCTCAAGCGTATATCATGCGCATATCAACCCAAGATTGAGTGTTTTCCAGCCTCTCTGACCCTTCCAACGCCGGGCGCAGCCCGCAGCCGGAGACTTGTTCCATGAACACCCAGACCACGCTTCCTGGCGCCCAGCAGGCCGCCGCTGGTGCCCAGGCGGCCACCCGCCCCGATGCCGCGGCTATCGAGGCCTGGCTCGTCGACTATCTGGCCGACCGCCTGGGCCGCGATCGCTCCGAAATCCGCCGGACCGAACGCTTCGAGCGCATGGGCGTCGATTCGCTCGCCGTCGTTTCGATGACCGGCGAGCTGGAAGAATGGCTCGGCCGCAAGGTGGAGCCCACGCTCGCCTACGATCACCCCACCGTCCAGGATCTTGCAGCCGCCCTTGCCGGCTGAGGCCGTGCCCCGACCGGAGTTCGCGCCATGTCACCTGATACCAACCAGATCCATCCCACCAGCCCCGCCGGCGGCCACCCCGGCACGTCGTCGGATGCGCTGCGTTCGCATTACGACATCGGGACCGACTTCTTCGGTCTGTGGCTCGACCCGTCGCTGACCTATTCCTGCGCGCTCTACGAGGCCGGCGATACCGATGATCCGGCGGGCTTCCTGGCCGCCCAGACCCGCAAGCTGGACTTCCACATCGATCAGGCCCATGCCGCCGGCGCGGAGCGGGTGCTGGATATCGGCTGCGGCTGGGGTTCGATGATGCGGCGGCTGGCGGAGCGCGGCGCAGGCCACGTCACCGGCATGACCATGACCGAGGCCCATCGCACCCATGTGACGAGCTTCGGCGACCCCAGGCTCGAGGTCGCCCTGACCCCCTGGGCGGGGTTCGAGCCCGAGGCGCCCTATGACGCGATCGTGTCGCTGGAGGCCTTCGAACATTTCGCCCGGCTGGACTCGACCGAGGCGGAGAAGAAGGCCGGCTATCGCGCCTTCTTCGAACGCGCCCATTCCTGGCTGAAGCCGGGCGGGCGGATGTCGATCCAGACCATCGTCTACGGCCGGGCGACCAAGGCGGATTTCAGCGCCTTCTGCGCCGCCGAAGTCTTCCCCGACAGCGACCTGCCGCGCCTGCACGAGATCATGGAAGGCTGCGACCGCCTGTTCGAGGTGGAGCGCCTGCGGTGCGACCGCGAGATGTATGTCCGCACCTTCCAGAGCTGGCTCGACGGGCTTCGGGCCAATCGCGCGGCGGCCGAAGCCATCGTCGGTCCCGCCGTGGTCGATCGGTTCGAGAAGTATTGCGGCGTGTTCATGATCGGCTTCCACACCGGCGCCATGAACCTGGCCCGGATCGGCTTCCGCAAGGCCGGCTGAGCGAAGGGGGCATCGATGACCGCCGATACCACCGCCACCACCCTGGTCCACCGCCTTGAAGACCTGGCCCGCGACCGCGGCGACGCGCTGGCCTATGTCTTCCTGGCCGATGGCGAGCGCGAACAGGCCCGGATCGACTATGCCGGGCTCGGTGCCCGCGCCCGGGCGATCGCCCGCGGCCTGCTGGCGGTGGCGGAACCGGGAGACCGGGCCCTGCTGCTGCATCAGCCGGGCATGGGGTTCATCGAAGCCTTTTTCGGCTGTCTGGTTGCGGGTCTGGTTGCGGTGCCGGCCTATCCGCCGCGCCGCAACCAGTCGCTCGACCGGCTGGGGGCCATCGTCTCGGGCTGTGGCGCCCGGGTGATCCTGATCGCCGGGGACCAGCGCGCCCAGCTGGAACCCCGCTTTGCCGAGGCCGGCGCCGAGGGGGCCGGCGCCATCGCCGCCGCCCGGATTCTGGCGACCGACGAGATGGCGACCCTGCCCGAAGACCTGCTGCCGCGTGCACCCGCCGTCGGGCCCGACGATCTCGCCTTCCTGCAATACACCTCGGGCTCGACCGGTGATCCCAAGGGGGTGATGGTCAGCCACGGCGCGCTTGCGGCCAATCAGCGGCTGATCCGCCGCGCCATGGGCCATGGGCCCGAAACGGTTTTCGCCGGCTGGCTGCCGCTCTATCACGACATGGGGCTGGTCGGGAACCTGCTTCAGCCGCTCTGGCTGGGCATTCCGTCGGTGCTGATGGCGCCCGCCGCCTTCCTGCAGAAGCCGATGCGCTGGCTCAGGGCGATTTCCGACTGGAAGGCCACCACCGCCGGCAGCCCCGATTTCGGCTACGACCTGTGCGTGCGCCGCTTCCGCCCCGATCTCTGCGAGGGGCTGGACCTGTCGTCATGGAGCGTCGCCTATAACGGCGCCGAGCCGGTCCGGGCCGAGACGCTGGAGCGCTTCGCCGCCACCTTCGCCCCCTACGGCTTCCGTGCCGACGCCTTTTATCCCTGCTATGGCATGGCCGAGACGACGCTGATGATCTCGGGCGGCAGCCAGGGCATCGCGCCGCCGGTCATCGACGTGGACGGCAGCGCGCTCGATCTGGGCCGGGTGGTGCCGCCGGTCGCGGGTGCCATCACCCCGCCCCGCCGGCTGGTGAGGTGCGGCCAGCCGGGCCAGGGGCTGGCGGTCGCGATCGCCGACCCCGAAACCGGCCGCACCCTGCCGGACGGCCGGATCGGGGAAATCCTGGTCACCGGCACCAGCCTGGCCCGCGGCTACTGGCAGCGCCCTGAGCTGACCGACGAGGTCTTCGGCGCCCGCCTGCCCGGCGACGACCGCCGCTGGCTGCGCACCGGCGATCTGGGCTGCCGGATCGACGGCGAGCTTTACGTCACCGGCCGGATCAAGGAACTGATCATCATCCGCGGCCGCAATCACTACCCGCAGGATGTCGAGACCGCGATCACCGCCGCCTGCCCCGATCTTGCCGCCGGCGCCGCGGCTGCGGTGTCGGTAGATGGACCGGATGGCGAGACGGTGGTGGCGATGATCGAGGCCGAGCGCGAGCGCATGCGCCGCCTGAACGGGCCCGAAATCTTCGCCGATGCGGTCGAAGCGGTGGCGGCGGCCCTGGAACTGCGTCTGGACCGGCTGGTGATCCTGAGGCCCAACACCATCCTCAGAACCTCGTCGGGCAAGATCCGGCGGCGCGAGATGCGCGCCCGGCTGCTGGCGGGCTTGCTCGATCCGCTCTGGGACAGCGCCGCGCGCGAACCCGTCCGCCAACCCGAAGCCGCGGAGGCGTGACGGATGGAGCCCGCCTGGTCGGCGCAAGAGGAGCTGCGCATCTTCCGCCATGCCGTGCGCGGCTTTCTGGCCACGGAATTCGTGCCCCGGCTCGACGCCTGGCGCGCGCAGGGCATCGTCGACCGCCAGGCCTGGACGGCGGCGGGTGCGATGGGCCTGCTGCTGACCGAGCACGACCCGGATCTGGGCGGTGGCGGCGGCAGTTTCGCGACCGAGGCGATCGTCTACGAAGAGCTGGCGCGGATCGGCGACACATCCTTCTGCAAGGGCGTGCATGAATGCTGCGCGGGCTATATCCGCGCCTATGGCACGCCGGAACAACGGCGCCGCTGGCTGCCGGACCTTGCCGCCGGGCGGCGCATCGGCGCCATCGCCATGACCGAGCCCGGCAACGGATCGGATCTGAAGGCGGTGCGCACCACCGCCCGGCCGCAGGGGGACCACTATCTGGTCTCGGGCTCCAAGACCTTCATCTCCAACGGCGCCTCGGCCGATCTGATCCTGCTGGTGGCGACCGTGGACCCGGCAGCGGGCGCGAAAGGCATCACCCTGCTGGTGCTGGAAACCGACGACCTGCCCGGCTTCCGCCGCGGCCGACGGCTTGCCAAGATGGGCCAGTGCGGCCAGGACACCTCGGAACTCTTTTTCGACGACATGATCGTGCCGGCCACCAACCGGCTGGGGGCGGCCGACGGTCTGGGGTTCGGCCAGCTGATGTCGCAGCTGGCCTATGAACGCCTGATCATCGCGGTGCAGGCGGTGACCTTTGCCGAGCGCGCGCTGGCGCTCGCCGTCGACCATGCCATGACCCGCGAGACCTTCGGCCGGCCGCTGATCGACCATCAGGCGCTGCGCTTCGCCCTGGCCGATGCCCGTACCGAAGCCCATACCGGCCGGGTGCTGGTCGACGACTGCATCGCCCGCATCATTCAGGGCCGGCTGGACGCCGAAACCGCGGCCATGGCCAAGCTCTGGACCACCGAGATGCAGGGCCGGGTGGTCGATGCCTGCCTGCAGGTCTTCGGCGGGGCGGGCTACATGGCCGAACACCCGCTGGCACAGATGTATGTCGATGCCCGCGCCCAGCGGATCTATGCCGGCTCCAACGAGGTGATGAAGGAAATCGTCGCCCGCGGCCTGGCGACATTGAAGGGGTCCCCGCAATGACCGATACCCGGCCGCTCGACGCCCGGCGCGCCATCGACGCCCGCGCGCTCTACGACCACCTGACCGGCAATGGCAGCCGGTTCCTGCGCGTGGGGGAGCTGCTGACCGCGGGGGCGGAAGCCGCCCCCGAGCTGCTGCCCGATGCGCAGACCCTTGCAGCCGAAGCCGCCCGGCCGCTTTCGGCCAAGACCGGGGTGGAGATGGCCCAGGCGCTGTTCCTGCAGGCGATCTTCGCCGACCGCGCCCGCGGCCTGCATCTTTGCCATGCGATGCAGCTGCCCCGCCCCGAGGCCGCCGCCAATGCCGCGCGGCTCGCCCGGGACGGCGTGCTGGATCTGGGTCTGGTCCGGGTGGAACGGCACGGCCGGCTGCTGGTGGTGGAGAACCGCAATGCCGGCCGGCTGAATGCCGAGGACGTGCCCACCATCGACGCGCTGGAACATGCGGTCGATGCCGCCCTGCTGGACGAAGAGAGCACCGCCTGCATCCTGCGCGGCGGCGTGGTCGACCATCCCCGCTATGCCGGGCGCCGGCTGGCGGGGGCCGGGCTGAACCTCACCGATCTCTACGAGGGCCGCGTGCCCTATGTGATGTATATCGAGCGCGAAATGGGCTGGGTCGCCAAGGTCTTCCGCGGCCTGGCGGCCCCCGACCGCCTGCCCGACGAACTGGCCGAGACGCGCGAGAAGGCCTGGATCGGGGTGATCGACGGCTTCGCGATCGGCGCCGCCACCCAGGCGCTGCTGGTCTGCGACGCGGTGGTGGCAGAGGCCGGCAGCTGGTTCAACGTGCCCGCCCGCAAGGAAGGGCTGGTGCCGGGCTGCACCAATCTGCGCCTGCCGCGGATCATGGGCGACCGGCTGGCCCGCCAGATCATCATGAACGGCCGCACCATCCGCGTGGACGAGCCCGAAGCCCGGCTGCTGATCGACCGCGTGGCCGAACCCGACGGGCTGGAGACCGCGATCGACGAGGTGGCGGCCGATCTGGTCGATGGCGGCGTGGTCTCGATCGCCGGCAACCGCCGCGCCTTCCGGGTGGCCCAGGAACCGCTGGACCTGTTCCGCGCCTATCTTGCGACCTATACCCGCGAGGTGGCGGTCTGCCATCTGAGCCCGGCGCTGGTCGCCAATCTGGAGCGGCACTGGACCGGGCGGAAGGCGCGCGGCTGAGCGGCTCAGGCGGTCGCGACCCAGCCCCGCCAGGTGAAGGCGGCGAAAAACAGGCTGACGTCGCGGAAGCCGCCCTCCTCCAGGATCGCGGTGTCGGTGGCGGGGTCGAAGGTCATCAGGCTGCGGCGCACCGCTTCGCGGGCACCGTTGGTCTGTTCGACATCCACGCCCATCGACACCGCATAGGCGGCATAGCGCGACAGCCAGAGATCGCGTTCCGCCGCCCCTTGCGGAAAGCTGGAATGGGCGGCGACGAACGGCGCGCCGGGCACCAGGCGGCGGTGGATCCCGGCCACCGTCCGCCGGCGTTCGGCCGCGTCGAGGAAATGCAGGGTCAGCAGGCAGGTCAACGGCCGGGGATCGCGCGGCAGCGGCGCTCGGATCAGACCGCCTCGGCCGGGGTGTCGAACAGGAAACAGCCGGTGATGCGGTGCCGGCCGTCGACCATCTGCAGCGTGTAGACCGCCATCACCACCCCGCCTTTGCGGGTCTGCAGCATGGCCCGCTGCACGAAGCGGCCGTCGGCAAGGCGCCAGGCCGGGCCATAATCCACCCGCACGGGCCGGATCACGGCCGGATAGGCATGGTGCACCATGCGCAGAAAGCGATCGGGCGTGCCGAACCGCGCCTGAAGGGCGGGTGCCGCCATGGCGAACGCCGCGGCGGCATCGTCGCGGGCCAGCGCCGCAAGCTGGCGGTCGATGGCGGCAATCACCGCCGACCGCTCGGCCGCATCGGCCGCCACGGCCACGGGAGCCGCGGTCCGGGCCGGATGATCCGCCCGCGGGTGATCGGCCGCAACCACCACCAGCGCCGTGCCGATCAGCAGCGATGCCGCGATCTTGATCCATCCCCGGCCGATGGCCGGCAAGCCTTGCTGACGGGACATCTCCGGGCCTCCCCCCTGTCGCCGCGCGCGTACCCCATGTTCATGACATGGGGTGCCGCGGGGGAAGATCCAGGGTGATCAGGCGGTTGCAAGGCGCGGCTGGCGAAGGCCCAGGAGCTGAAGCTCGACCAGCACCGCCACCACCACCGCCTGGCCGATGACCAGCGCATAGCCGGGGCCCGTCGGCTCCACCCAGCCCAGAACCAGAAGGGCGATGCTGTCGACGACCCAGAGCAGGTTCAGGATGGCGAGCGTGCGCACCGCCCCGCGGGGCAGCGGATCGCGCGTCGCAATCAGCAGAATGCCGCCCGCGATCACCACCAGGGCGATACCGGTAGCGGTCAGCAGCCCGCGCGGCAGGCCGGTCAGTTCGGCGACCGGGCCGCCGGCGATCAGGAACAGGGCAGCCATGCCAAGCCCGCTCAGGGCATCGAACCAGAGCACGCGGCGCAGCAGGGTCGGGTTGACGGTCATGACGGGTCTCCTTCAGGGAGCAGTGCCGGACGGGGCCCCTTGCCCGCCGTCCTGCCCCCATCAGACACCGGCGATCCCCCGCCGGCGATTATGCCGGAGGTAATGATCACGATGACGTTATGCCCCCCTTATCATGAGGCTTTGTCATGAGGCTTTCATCGATGTGGCCGCATCATGACCCGCGACGAAACCGGAAACGCTCCCCATATATAGTCGTCCCACCCGAGGCCGCAGCTCTTGCGGCCACCTTCGGAACGGACAGGAAAACATGACCGATGCCGAGCTTCATGGCTGCCTCGACTTTATCCGTCAGACTGAAAAGCTGAAGGACGTCCTGCGCAATTCCTACACCGCCTCCGGCCGTCACGAGAGCACTGCTGAGCACAGCTGGCGTCTGGCCCTGATGGCGATGGTGCTGGGCCCGGATCTGGGCCGGGATGGCGAGCCGGTCGACCTGCTGCGCGTGCTGAAGCTCTGCCTGATCCACGATCTGGGCGAGGCGATCGGCGGCGATGTGCCGGCGATCCGGCAGACCGGCGGACCGGACAAGGCGGCGCAGGAACGCGCCGACCTGATCACCCTGATGGAACCGCTGGATGCCGCACGCCGCGCCGAATTCCTGGCGCTCTGGGATGATTACGAGGCGGCCGCCACGCCGGAGGCCCGGCTGGTCAAGGCGCTCGACAAGATGGAAACCATCATTCAGCACAATCAGGGTGCCACCGCCCCCGATTTCGATCACGGCTTCAACCTGGATTACGGCCGTCGCTATGCCGAGGGTCACCCGCTGCTGGCCCGGCTGCGTCGCCTGGTCGATGCCGACACCCGCGCACGGATGGCGGAGGTGACCCCGCCGCCCAGGCGCACCGGCTCGGAGGGGTGATGATCCGCCACCGCCTCAATCGGGCATGACCTGATCAGGCATGATCTGATCGGGCATGGCCTGATCGACCATGGCCAGCAGCTCGTCGCGCCCGGCGCCGTCGCGGGCCTGGATCGACATGCCCTGGATGACGGCGCCGTAAAGCCGGGCCAGGGCCCCGGCATCGGTTCCGGCAGGCCAGCGCCCGGCAGCGATGCCGCGGCGGATGCAGGCGGCGATGGCCGCAATGGTATCGCGGCGCAGCCGTGCGGTCTCCGCCGCCACCGCATCATGCTCGGGCGCGCAGGTGATCAGGGCGGTGGAGATCAGGCAGCCGGCGGGTTGGCCGGGATCGGTGAAGGCGATGGCGGTTTCGCGCAGCAACCGCCGGATCGCCGCCCGGGGATCGGGCTCCTCGTCCAGCGCGCGGATCGTGAACAGCCCCGGCCCCGCACGATAGGCCGCCATCACCTCGCGATACAGCTCTTCCTTCGACCCGAAAGCGGCGTAGAGGCTGGGCGGGGTGATGCCCATCGCCTGGGTCAGGTCGGCAACCGAGGTGCCCTCATACCCCCGTTCCCAGAACAGGCGCATGGCGCGTGCCAGGGCCGCATCACGGTCGAAGCTGCGCGGGCGGCCACGGCCCTGACGCGGGGCCGGGGATGGGGATGACGGGTTTTTCATAGCGATCGATATATATTTCTGTTGCGCGGGGACAGGCATCTGCTCATTAATATAGCGACTGCTATTAAAATGGAGAAGCGCCATGCGCAGCCTGTCCGTCGCCGCATCCCTTGCGGCGGTCACGCTCCCCCTCGCCCTGACGCCGGCCGCAGCCGACGACAAGACCAAGGCCGACAGGACCACGGGACACAAGACCTTGGGCGCCCGGATCGACCGGGTGGTCGACACGGCGATCGCCGAGGGGCGGATCGCCGGTGCCGTGGTCCTGGTCGCCGAGGACGGCCGGCTTGTCCATCGCCGCGCCGCCGGCCATCTGGACCGCGAGGCGGGCCTGCCGATGCGCGAGGATGCGATCTTCCGCTTCGCCTCGGTCAGCAAGCCCTTCGTGGCGGCGGCAGCGCTGGCCCTGGTCGATGACGGGGTTCTGGATCCCGACGCGCCGATCACTCGCCATCTGCCCGGTTTCCAGCCGGCAACCACAGATGGCGACCGGCCGGTGATCACGCTGCGCCAGTTGCTCAGCCACACCGCCGGGCTCGATTACGGTTTCTTCCAGCCGGCCGACGGCCCCTATGCCCGGGCGGGCATCTCGGACGGCCTGGATGATCGCCCCGGCCTGACCCTGGCCGAAAACCTGCGCCGGCTGGCCCTGGTGCCGCTGCGCAACCGGCCGGGTGCGGCCTGGCATTACTCGCTGGCGATCGATGTTGCCGGCGGGCTGATCGAAGCGGCGACCGGCCGCCCCCTGCCCGATGTGGTCCGCGAGAAGGTGACCGCGCCCCTCGGCCTTGAAGACACCGGCTTCACCGTCGCCGACACCACCCGGCTGGCGGTGGCTTATATGGACGGTCCCGAAGGCAGGGTCCCGCGGCGGATGGCGGCGGCCGAGGCGGTGCCCTTCGGCGGCAGCGCCGTGCATTACGCGCCGGGCCGGATCCTCGATCCCGATGCCTGGCCATCGGGTGGTGCCGGCATGGCGGGGACCGCCGCCGATGTCCTGGCGCTGCTGGAAGCGATCCGTACCGGCGGCGGCGGGGTGTTGAGCCCCGGAATGGCGGCGGCTTTCGCCCGCCCGTCCACCGGCGACCTGCCGCTGGACGTGAGCGGCCCCGGCTGGGCCTTCGGGCTCGGCGCCGCGGTGCTGACCGATCCGGTCCTGGCCGGCAGCCCGCAAAGCCCGGGCACATGGGCCTGGGGTGGTGCCTATGGCCATTCCTGGTTCGTCGATCCGGTCCGGAAGCTGACCGTCGTGGCGATGACCAACACCGCCCTCGCCGGCATGACCGGGGCCTTCCCGGATGCCCTGCGCGATGCGATCTATGCCGACTGACCGGCCCCGCCCTGACCAACCCAACCCTCACCAGTCCCGCCCTCGGGCCAGAGGGCCGCAACCGTTCGGGCCACGATGGCCGGCACGGTGTCGCCGGGCGCGATGGCCAGCCGGCCGTCGATGATCAGCATCGACAGGCCGTGAACCAGTGCCCAGCGCGCCCGAGCCAGATCGGGATCGATGTCGGGGGTTGCCCCCATCGCATGGGCGGCTTCGGCATCGGCGGCGATCAGCTGTTTCTGGGCCGGATCGAGCGGCCCGACCATCAACCGGAACAAGCCCGGATTTGCGCAGGCGAAGCTGACATAGGCCTGCGCTTGTGCCAATGATCGCGACCGGGGATCAACCCCCTGATCGGCCGCGGCTTTCAGCGCCGCCCCCAACTCGCGAAAGCCCTGCGCGGCCAGCTCGGCGAGCAGCGCCTCGCGGTTCTCGACATGGCGATAGGGCGCCATGGCCGAGACGCCCGCCTGGCGTGCCACCTCGCGCAGCGACAGCCGGTCATGGCCGTCCGCCTCGACCAGGCGGCGGGCGGCCGCGATCAGCACCGGCTTCAGATCGCCGTGATGATAGCCGTGGGATTGTCGTGCCGCACCCGTCTCCCCCATTGACGTCCCTCTCCTTCGCCTTAATGTTTACGATGTAAACATATGAGGGGCGGCCGGTCCAGTCGCCGGCAAGAGACAGGATCAAGGGGGCGAGGCATTATGATCGTCGTGCATCATCTGAACAATTCGCGCTCGCAGCGCGTGCTCTGGCTGCTGGAAGAGCTGGGGCTCGACTACGAGATCCGGCGCTATGAGCGCGACCCGGCAACCATGGAAGCGCCGGCCAGCCTGAAGGCGGTGCATCCGCTGGGCAAGTCGCCGGTGATCACAGATGGCGACGTCACCGTGGCCGAGACCGGTGCCATCGTCGACTACATCCTGGAGCGTTATGGCGATGGCCGGCTGGTGCCGGCCGCCGGCACGCCCGAGCGGCTGCGCTGGCGCTATTGGATGCATTATGCCGAAGGCTCGGCGATGCCACTGCTGGTGATGAAGCTGGTGCTGATGCAGGTACCCGCTCGCAGTCCGGTGCTGATCCGGCCGCTGGCGCGCAAGATCACCGGCGCGATCAATGCCGGCTTCGTCGACCCCCGGCTCAACACCAACCTCGCCTTCTGGGAAGCGGAACTCGCCCGCGGCCCCTGGTTCGCCGGGCCCGACTTCACCACCGCCGACATCATGATGAGCTTCCCGGCCGAAGTGTCGGCACAGCGCATCGAAGGCGCGCGCAACGCCACACGCGTGCAGGATTTCGTGAAACGCATCCACGCCCGCCCGGCCTTCCGCCGCGCCCTGGAGCGCGGCGGCGCCTATGCCTATGCCGACTGACGCCCGCCCGAAAGCCCGGCGTCACCCCTGAAGGCCCCCGCTCCCGCACGGTCCCGTGCGGGAGCAAGCCGCCATTGCGGCGGCGGCCAAGGGGTGCGGAAGCACCCGCTTGGGCCGAGGGACCACAAAGACTCCCGCCATTGCGGCGGCGGCCAAGGGCGCGGAAGCACCCGCTTGGGCCGAGGGACCACAAAGACTACTCCATCCAGGCGATGTCGGTGATGGGGGCCGGTGCGCCATCCACCAGGCGAAGCGGCGTGGCCTTGCCCGTGGCCAGATCCAGCTTGTGGATCACCCCGCCATTGACCATCCAGCCGGCCTCGCCACCCATCTCGGTCGAGACGATGTTGAAGGCGATGGGGGTGTCGACGGTGACGCCCAGCCGGCCGATCGCGGTCAGCACGCCGTCATTCGGCGGTGCCTGCTTCACCAGGGCGCCGATCGTGGCGTCGATGTCGTAAAGCGCGGTGGCTTCGGCCTTCCGGCCGGTGCGCGAATTGGTATAGGCGCCGGCCACGATGTTCGGGGTCTCGCCCTTGTGCATGTCGGCATAGGCGAGCCGGCCATCGACCACCGCCTTGCCGTCGTCGACATTGACCCTGAGATTGGTGCCGTCGGGCGTCATCACCCGCAGCCGGTCGGCGGCCGGGTTGAAATCGACCGTCACACCATGGCGGGCCGACAGCTTCTCCGACAGGGTCGCCCGCACCGTCGCCTCGCCGGTGCCGGGATCGATGGTGACGATCCGGCCATCGCCCGCCAGGCCGTAGAGCCGGCCATCCGCCGGCCGGACATCGATGCCGACCAGGCCGGGCACGCCCGAAATCGCGACCATGCCGGTCACCTTGCCGGTGGCCGGGTCGATCTGCACCAGGCTGCTGTCACCCGCAAGCCCCACCAGCGTGCCGGCAGAGGCCGTGGTCATGCCCGGCATCATCGCCAGCATCGGCAGGGCCAGAGCGGCCGTGGCGGCAGCCCGGACGGCGCCGGTCTTCAGGTATTGAAAGCGTGTCATGGTCGGCGTCTCCCTCTCGTTCGGGGGCGGCGTCGGCGGGACGATCGGGTCCCGCTCCACCCATCAGGGAAACAACGCTGCGACCGGTCGGGATGGATGCACGGTCGTGGCGGATTTTTCCGTCCAGGCCTGCCCGGGCTGCCGGCGGGCGGGCCGGGTTGGACATTTTGCAATGCATTATTTCAAACGTTCAATTGACTCGCGGGAAACTTTCCCCTACATAAGACCTGCGCTCACGAAAGGATCGGTCAGGAAACCCGGCGGACACTGTCGGAAACAGCCGGTCCCTGTTGAACGCCCTGATGACTGGCAATTCGGCGGCGCAGGCTGCGTCTCCCCGGCAGATCCGCCGCCGTTGCTCATCCGTCATCGGTCCCCCTCCTCTCCCCCATGAGTGAGCGGTGACGGATGTCGTCTCGGACGCCCGGCCCCTGGTGGCCCGGGCGTCCTTTTTTTTGGGAGAGAGGAGTCTGTTTGGCCCTCGCCGGGCGGGCGCTCCGCGCCCTTGGCCGCCGCCGCAATGGCGGCTTGTTCCCGCACGGGGCGTGCGGGAGCGGAGCCTGCATGGCTGAGATCGAGCCTCTGATCGGTCAGCGGCTGGGGCGATCAGCCGATAGGGGCGGTCAGGCCGGAGATGCGGATGGGGCTGCCGGGTTCGGGGCCGAAGCTGGCGTGGATCAGGCTGGGGCGGCCCATGTCTTCGCCCTGCACCACCTGGATCGCCCCTTCCTCCAGCCAGCGGATGTCGCGCAGATAGCCGGCCAGCGCCGCCGCCGCGGCGCCGGTTGCCGGGTCCTCGTAGACCCCGCCGATGGCAAAGGGGTTGCGGGCGTGGAAGCGGGTGCGGCTTTCCGCGGTCACGAAGATGAAGGTGGCGAGCGACTGTTCCGCCTGCAGCGCCGCACCGCGCGCAAAGGCATACCCCAGCTGCGACAGGCGGCGGCGATCCTTCAGCGCCACCACCAGATGGTTGGCGCCGGCATGGATCAGCCGCACCGGCAGATGCGGGTCCAGATCCGCATCCGTCAGCCCGAATTCCTCCAGCACGCGCCGCACATAATCCGCCGGCGGCAGCCGGGTCCAGGTCGGCGGCGAGGTCAGCGCCGCGGCCCAGCCATCGCCTTCCGGGATCGCCTCGACCGTGATCCGGCCGGCATTGAGGGTAAGATCATAGACCCCCGCCCCCACGCGGGCGCCAAGCGCCGCCCCAAGGGCGATGGTAGCATGGCCGCAGAACGGCACCTCCTGGCGCGGCGCGAAATAGCGCACCCGCCAGCCGCCCGCTGCCCCGCCCTGATCGGGAACCGCAAAGGCGGTTTCGGAATAGCCGACCGCCTTCGCCACGGCCAGCATCTCGGCCTCGGTCGGCCAGCTGTCGGCAAAGACCACCCCGGCCGGATTGCCGCCATCGGCATCGGCGGTATCGGGGGTGAAGGCGGCAATCTTGAGCACGGTCTCTGGCTTCAACACAGTCTCATCCCTCCGGTTGCCGCTGTCTTGAGGATGACCGTATGATGGTGACACCTGATGCTCAATCCCGATAGTGTCACGGTACACTTTTGACCGGAAGGCAGAACACCCATGCGCCGCCCCTCGGACTGGACCCCCCGCCTGGCTGCGGGTGACGGCGCGCTGGCCGAACGGCTGGCCGCAGCGCTTGCCGACGACATCGCCCGCGGCCGCATCGCCCCGGGCGACCGGCTGCCGGCCCATCGCGATCTGGCCTGGCGGCTGGAAATCGGCCTCGGCACGGTCACCCGCGCCTATGCCCTGCTGGAACGGCGCGGGCTGGTGGTGCCCGAACGCGGCCGCGGCATGTTCGTGGCGGTGCCGCCCGCCCAGCCCCCGGGGCCGGTGGATCTGTGCGTCAACACACCGCCGCGCATGCTCGATACCCAGGCGCTTCGTGCCTCTCTGGCCCGGCTGGCGGCACGGATCGACATGTCGGGTTTCGGCAGCTACACGCCATCAGCCGGCACGCCGCAGCATCGGGCGATGATGGCGCGCTGGCTGGCCCGCGACCGGCTGGAGCTGCCGCCGTCGCGGCTGATGCTCACCTCGGGCGCCCAGCATGCCCTGGCGGTGGCGATCGCCACCGCCACCGGCGGCCGGCCGGGCACGATCCTGACCGAAAGCCTGACCTATCCCGGCATCATCACCATCGCCCGCCATGCCGGCCACCGGCTGCAACCGGTCATGGTCGATGACCAGGGCATGTGCCCCGACGCGCTGGACCGCGCCCTTCACACGGCGATGCGGGATGGGCGCCCGGGACGACGGCTGATCTACATCACCCCCACCCTGCACAACCCCACCGCCGCCAGCATGAGCCGCGCCCGGCGCGAGGCGATATCGGGTGTCGCCGCCGCCCATGATGCGGTGATCGTGGAGGACGACGTCTATGGCGTCTTCGCCGCCGGGGACATGCCGCCGCTGACCGCGCTCGCGCCCGATCGCTGCCTCTATGTCTCGGGCCTGTCGAAGAGCCTGAGCCCGGGGCTGCGCATCGGCGCCCTGGCGGTGCCGCCCGCCTTCCTGGAAGCCGCGGCCGATGCGCTCGCCGCCGGCGCGACCATGGCCCCGCCGCTCGGCTGCCTGCTGATGGAAAGCTGGCTGGAAGACGGAACCGCAGAGGCCGTGGAGCAGGCCGTGCGGGCGGAAAGCCGCGCACGCACCGCCCTCGCCCGCCGGCTGCTCGGCAAACATGTCGCGCCCCAGGAAACACCCGGCTTTCACATCTGGCTGCCGATGCCGCGCCCGCGCGCCGAAGCCCTGGCAATGGCCGCCGCCACCCGCGGCATCCGCGTCACCCCGCCCTCGGCACCGATGGTCGATGATCGCCCGGGCGCCCCTGCGGGCCTGCGCCTCTGCCTGGGCGGGCCATCGCCCGAGGCACTGACCACCGCCCTCAACGACATCGCCCGTCTTGTTGAGGAACGGGACACGGATCCGGCTGCCTATGTTGCAGTTTAGGCCAGATAACGGGAAGAAGTGACGACTACTATACGTTATGATGCGTCGCAGGCCCCCGACGGATGGGACGATGAGCCCCAACAGCCTGCAAGGACATCATCATGCGCGGATCGATCAGACATCATGCGGCCGCAGCTGTCATGGGTGCGGCTGCATTCCTGCCGGCAGCCCCGGCCGATGCCAAAAGCCTGGATTTCGACGTCACCGCCTACACCGACAACCAGACGCTGCATCCAAGCTTCTATTGCGAGCAGACCGGCGGGTCCAACACCACCCTCTCCTATCCCTACAAGCCGTCGGGCATCGAGTTCATGGGGACCACAGAGTCGGGCACATGCGACGTCTCGACCTATCTGGAACCGCACAGCGCCTTCAATTTCCACGCCATGGCCGGCAACACCAGCGCCCGGGAAATCTCCTATCAGATCAATCTCTACAATGATGAGATCGAGGGTACCCAGATCACGCAGCAGGCGGCGCAGTTCTTCACCTACGGCAATGCGTCCTATGTGCTGAATTATGGCATCACCGACCTGCCGATGCCGTTCAACGACACCGCCTATCTCTATATCGGCAACGACCAGTCGGACTGGATGGCGGAACTGACCGGCAGCAGCGGCTATGCCGGCATCACCTTCGGTGATCTGCTCCTGCCCGCCGCGCATGATGCCGGCATGTTCCAGATTTCGGACAGCAACGCCGCCACCAGCAATCTGAAAGGGGTGTGCGGCACCAACGTGCCGGCCGAGTTCAACTTCCTGTGCCAGGAGGCGGAGTACGGCATAACCGCGCTTCAGAACGCATCGCTGACCCAGAAAGATGTGATTTACGACCAGCTGCGCATCGGCACCCGCTATTTCGACATCCGCCCGGGCTATCCGATCGGCGATGCCAAGGCCAACGACACCAACACCACCCATATCCACAATTTCATCCCCGGCGCGCCGCTTGCCGGCATGCTGGACGACGTCTCGCGCTTCCTGGGTGAACATACCGGCGAAATCGTCGTGCTGCGGATCCAGAGCAACGGCATCGATCACGGCTACTATCAATTCATCTCCAGCACGGATCTGACCGCGGCGCTGGATCGCCATATTGCGGCCGGCATCGGCTATCGCCTGGTCGATGACCTCTCGACCCTCTCGGCCCAGACGCTGAAATCCGTCGTCGGCGCCGGCAAGCGGGTGATCGTGGTCTATGGCGCGGAGAAATCCGCGACCAACCCGAACGGCATTCCCGACATCAACGACAGCTATAACGACAATGACTATCAGGCATCAATCCACAGCCCCACACCGGTCAACGGCGACGTTGCCACCACGCTGCAGGCCTGTTCCGGCGGTGGGGCCCAATACACGCTGCTGCAATTGCAGAACACCGCCAGCGGCGCATTGGTGCCTTTCTACACCCAGATACAGTACTCGCCGCTGATCCTCGATGCAGCAGAGGTGATCGGCAACAGCGATTTCGGCAACATCCTGCAGGGCACCAAGCCCTGGTTCGATGCCGTCAACTATCCCTGGCTGCAGAGCAGCGACGCGCTGGCAGGGCTGGTCGCCTGCCACATGCCGGTGGTGATCCAGAACGATTTCGTGGATGTGGCCCTCAGCTCGCATGCGATCGGCCTGTCCAAATACCGCCACGACAACTGAACCGGGCACCGGTCCTGGTGGTCAGGGCCCGCCGTCAGGACCGGTGGCACCGGGTGATCGCGCGATAATCCTTGCGCGGTCCCCGCACCCGGATGTCGGTGGAAAAGGTCTGCGGCAGGTTCAGCCGGATGGTCGCCTCGTAAAGATCGGCGCCGCAGAGATGGCTGTCGGCCGCCTGCAGGCCGCCCGCGTCATCGGCCGCGAAATCCAGCGTGACGAAGCGGGCGCCGGGGGTGGCGCCGTCGGCGAAATCGATCGCGATCCGGCCATCGCCCAGCAGCCGCCAGGTATAGGCGCGAAAGACATCGAGCCGGCGGCCATCGGGCAGTTCCAGCGTGCCGGTCTCGCGATACTGCAACGCCCTGCGGTCGTCGCCGGGGGTGAACACCGCCTCGCCGCTCATCCGGCCCTGATCGGGGATCTCTCGCGCCAGCCGCCAGAGCCCGGCCAGGCCTGCAAAGGCCGCCGCCACATCCACCCGTTTCAGTCCTCCTGCAGCCGACCGGCCCCTTCGTGGCCGAACACGTCCTGACCGAACAGCACCGCCACTTCGGCCAGGGTGCCGAGGGCGATGTCTGGCCGGGCATGCCGGCCGCTCAGCCGATATTGCGCCGGAAGCACCGGTCCATGCCAGAGGAAGCGGCCGAGCGCTGTGCCGTCATGAAGCAGATCGGGCATCACCCCCAGCTTTTCCGCCAGCGCATCACACATGGCGGGATAGTCGGCATGGGGGAATTGCGGCCGCGGCCGGGCATCGCGGATCGCCCGTTCCGCGGCAACGGCGCGCTCCAGGTCGAACGGATCGGGCCGGGGCAGTTTACCCGCCAGCACCGCCGCCGCCCAGCGGGCCTGAAGCTCCATCACCCCGAAATAGGGGCCGCGATACATGCCCACGAAGGCCAGATCGGGCACGCCCTCAGGGAAGACGCAATGGCCGAGCAGAACCGGCTGCAGCCGGTCATGAGGGTCGTGGCCGATCGCCTCCAGAATGCCTGGGGCCAGCATGGCGAGGGAGGGGCGGTAGCCGGTGGCGCAGATCAGCACGTCGAACCGGCTCTCGCGCCCGCCTTCCTGCAGGGTGAGCCTGGCCGGGTCGAAATCCGCCGCCCGCGCCAGCTCCAGCCGGCCCGACCGCACCGCCGCCGGCAGGGCATCCGAGATCACCATCGGCGCCGCCAGATCGTCCTCGGGCACATCGAGCAGCGGGTGCAAAAGGCGCTGATCACCGGCGATGCCGTCGAGCCAGGACCAGCGTTCCCGCCCGGCCGTCGCCCCGTCCAGCGCGGCCAGACGCTGGGCCCGGGCACGAGAATTGATCACCAGATCCATCGGCAGGCGCAGACGGACGCGGTCGTCGCCGGCATCGGCCGGCACGAAGCCTGCCTCGGGCAGCACCGGCACCGCCCGCGGCACATACCAGGCCGGCCGGCGCATCAGCATCACCGTGCGCTCGGCCACCCCGGCAATCTCGGCGGCGATGTCGGCCCCGGAAAAGGCGCTGCCCAGCACCGCCACCCGCTTTCCGGCAAAGGCGGCCGGGTCCCGATAGGCGGCGGCATGCATCACCGGCCCGCCGATCGTCAGCCCCTGGGGCATCAGCGCTTCGGCAAAGACGCCCGAGGCCACGATCACCGCATCGGTGTCGTGGGTCTCGATCCGTCCGTCCGCTTCGACCATCAGGCGGAAACCGGGGGTGCGCGGGATCACCGCCATCACCCGGTGGCCGGGGCGGATCGCCTCGTCCAGGCCGAAACGGGCAGCATAGCCGGCAAGATAGGCGGCAACCCGCCGCCCCTCGGGGAAAAGCGGCGTGGTCCGGTCGTGGGGATGGTCGGAAAAGACGCAGCTGTAGCGCGACAGATTGGTGCGGAGACTGTTCCAGACCAGACCGGGTTCTGTCCACAACCCGCCCGGCCGGTCCTTGGCTTCGAAGGCGACCGCTTCCAGCCCCTCTTCGCGCGCGGATTTGAGCGCGGCAAGACCTGCGGGCCCCGCCCCGATGATCGCGACCCTGCGTGCCAACTGCCCGTCCCTCATCCCTCGGTCGATGCCGTGTCCGGAAACCTCCGCCAAAAATCAGAGAGCCTGATCCTGAGGCGCGATCATCCGTGAACGATCATAAACCAGACGTCGCCAGAGATGCGAGAGCCGAGGGACGGGAAAGTTCAGCCGAGGCGCGCCAGGATCTGATCCTCGGCCACGGTGTCGCCCTCCGCGACCAGGATTTCGGTTACGGTGCCGTCCACCGGCGCATTGACCGGGATCTCCATCTTCATCGATTCCAGGATCAGGATCGGCTCGTCGGCCGCAACCCGGCCGCCGGCCGGCACCTCGATCTTCCACACCTTGCCGGCGATCTCGCTGCGGATCACTGTGTCAGCCATGGCACGTCTCCTCATTTCTTCTGGGGGGATAGTCTCTTCAAGCGGCCGGTCAGGACGCCAGGATCTCGGCCGTCAACCCGGTATGGACCCGACCGGCGCGGAAGGCCGGATGGCCGATGGCCCGGCGCAGGAAGGGGATGTTGGTCCGGATGCCTTCGATGACGAAGCCCGCCAGGGCGGCATCCAACCGGTCCAGCGCCTCGTCGCGGGTGGCGCCGCGCGCGATCACCTTGGCGACCAGCGGATCGTAGAACGGCGTCACCCGGCCGCCCTCGCGATAGCCGGAATAGACCCGGACGGCCTCGGCGACGGGGGGCACGAAGCGGGTCAGCCGGCCGGCCGAGGGCAGGAAGCGCACGGGATCTTCGGCATAGACGCGGGCCTGCACGGCATGGCCGCGCGCCTCGGGCCGTCGGGGCAGAACCTGGTCCAGCGGCTCGCCCAGGGCCAGGCGGATCTGGGCGGCGACGATGTCGGTGCCGGTCACCTCCTCGGTGACGGCGTGTTCCACCTGCAACCGGGTGTTGACCTCCAGGAAGGCGAAACCCGTGCCCTCTTCCCACAACATCTCGACCGTGCCGAGATTGTCGTAGCCGAGCGCCCCCATCATGCCGGCGATGCGATCGCCCAGTGCCCCGACCTCGGCCCGGTCGAGCCCGGGGGCCGGCGCCTCCTCGATCACCTTCTGGTGGCGGCGCTGCAGCGAGCAGTCCCGTTCGGACAGGCAGACCGCCCCGCCCCGGCCATCGGCCAGGATCTGGAATTCCACATGGCGCGGCCGTTCCATCAGCCGCTCCAGATAGATCTCGGCCGAGCCGAAACTGCGCGCGGCCATGGTCCGCGCCCGCTCCAGCGCCTTGTCGAGTTCCGCCGCATCGCGCGCCGCCAGCATGCCGATGCCGCCGCCGCCCTGGGCGGGCTTGACCAGCACCGGATAGCCGATGGCATCGGCGGCGGCACGGGCCTCGGCCGCGTCCGCGCCCAGAAGGCCGCTGCTCGCCCCCATCGGCATGCCCTGTCCTGCCATCAACCTGCGGGCTCCGGTCTTGTGGCCCATCGCTTCCAGCCAGCGGGCATCGGGACCGATGAAGCAGAGCCCGGCCGCGCGCACCGCGGTGGCGAAGGCGGGGTTTTCCGACAGGAAGCCATAGCCCGGATGCACCGCGGTCGCCCCGGTGGCGGCCGCCGCCTCCAGCAGTTTCGGGATCGACAGATAGCTGTCGGCCGGCGTCTCGCCGCCCAGCGCATAGACGTCGTCGGCCAGGTCCAGCCATGCCCCCTCGGCATCGGCATCGGAATGGACCACCGCCACGCCCAGCCCCAGGCGCCGGCAGCTTTCGATGACGCGCGGCACCACCGCGCCCCGATTGGCGATCAGGACCTTGGCAGACATGGGCGTTTCCCCGGCAGATTATTTTAAACGTTTGTTTGTCTTGAGAGGCTAGCCCATGCCCCGGGGTGAGACAAGCGCGATCCCCATCCCGCCACCGCCGGAATTGACAGAGAATATGTTATGTTATTACATTGCTCTTATGATCGATGCCACCGCCCTCCCCCATCCGGTTCCGCCCGGGGTCGCCATCCTGCATCCGCATGCAGGGGCGGCCTCGGCCCCGCTGCGCGCGCGACCGCCGCATCTGCCCGGCGTGGCGGTCACCGGCTGCGACCGGGCGCCGGGGCTGGCGCTGACCCTGCGCGACACCGCGATCGGCATCTGGTGGCGGGATCCGCCGCCGGTGGTGGCACTGCTGGATCAGGCCGCGGATGCCGCCCTGCCCGACGGGCGGCTGACCGTCGGGGCGGATCCCGCAATGATCGCCGCGGCCGCGGAGGACCTGGTCGGCACCGGCGGTCTGGCACTGCCGACGGCGCAGGCGCTGATCGCCGACCTGACCCAGGTGCTGACGCGCTTCGCCGCCGTCTCGCGGGCCCGTCATCTGGCGATCCGGCTGGAGGTGGTCTCGGGCCCCGCCTGCAGGCGCTTTCATCAGGACCATGTCCGGGCGCGGCTGCTGTGCAGCTATCGCGGCCCCGGCACAGAGCTGGCCCCACAGACGGTGGACAGGGATGCCGGGCCGGCGGCCCTGTGCCTCGGCACCGGCCATGTGGCGGTGCTGCGCGGCCATCGCCACCCGCTGGGCGCCGGCCGGGTGCTGCACCGGTCGCCCCAGGGGGTGAGCGCCCCCCGGCTGCTGCTGGCGGCCGATGCCGACCCGGACTGAAGCTGTTCCCCCGACTGCAGCTGTCAGTTGATCCGGGGCACCGGCTTCCCGAAAATGGCGGGGTCCGCCATCCAGGAAGGCCCCGGCATGAGTACCGCCCACGCACGGACGACGGCCCACAAGGCCGCCTCTTTCGGCGACCTGCTGCGCGACTGGCGCCAGCGCCGCCGGTTGAGCCAGCTGGCGCTGGCCAGCGAGGCCGAGATTTCCACCCGCCATCTCAGCTTCATGGAGACCGGCCGCGCCATGCCGAGCCGGACCATGGTCCTCAGGCTGGCCGAACAGCTGGAGGTGCCGCTGCGCGAGCGCAACGAGCTGCTGGTGGCGGCCGGCCATGCCCCGGAATTCGTCGAACGCCGGCTGGACGATCCGGCACTCGGCCCTGCCCGCCGGGCGGTCGAGCTGGTGCTGAAGGCCCATGAGCCCTTCCCCGCGATCGCGCTGGACCGGCACTGGACGATCATCGCCACCAATGATGCGGTGGCGCCGATACTGGAAGGGGTGGCGCCGCATCTTCTGACTGGCGCCATCAATGTGATGCGGCTGTCGCTGCACCCGGAAGGGCTGGCGCCGCGGATCCTGAACCTGGCCGAGGTCCGCGCCCATCTGCTCGACCGGCTGCGCCGGCAGATCGACATGAGCGCCGACCCGGTGCTGATCGATCTGATGGCCGAGGTGAAATCCTGGCCGGCGCCGATCCATATCGCAACCGCCGCCCTCGCCCACGACCCCTATGGCGGGCTGGTGGTGCCGGTGAAGCTGGCGAGCCCGGCCGGCCCGCTCACCCTGTTCAGCACCACCACCGTCTTCGGCTCGCCGCTCGACATCACGCTTGCCGAACTTGCGATCGAGACCTTCTTTCCCGGCGATGAAGCGACGGCCCGGGCCTTCCGCGGTCAGCGCCCGTAGCGCACCTCCAGCACGGCCTTGCCCAGCGCATGGGCGTTGGCGAAAAAGCCGATCAGCGCCGGCATGGCCTCGGGCGTCGCCACCGGCAGGGCCTCGATGCCCAGCGCCGTCAGCGTGAAGACATAGCGATGCTCGCGCCCCTCGGGCGGGCAGGCGCCGCCATAGCCGGGGACGCCGAAATCGGTGCGGGTTTCGACCGCACCGGCGGGCAGGCGTGTGGCATCGCCCGAGGCGCCGGTATCGAGGCCCTGCGCATCGGCCGGGATATTCGCCACCACCCAATGGGTCCAGCCGATACCGGTGGGGGCATCCGGATCATGCGCCGTCAGCACGAAGCTTCGGGTGCCCGCGGGCGCCCCCTCCCAGGTCAGCGCCGGAGACCGGTTGCCGCCGTCGCAGCCGAAGCCGTATGCGGCCGACAGCACCTGCGCGGCCGGCATCCGGCCATCGGGCATGTCGGGGCTGGTCAGGCGGAAGTCGCCGGCCGATGCAGGCATGGCGATCAGGGCCGCCATGGCGGCGGCTGCGACGGCGGAACAGATCCTGGCAGGCATGGGGGAGCACCTCACAGCGGGTTGTCATACTCGCGATGGTGCCCGTACATGCATGCCGTCGCGCGCCCGATCCGATCGTATCGCGTGCCGATCCGATCAGGCCGAGAGACGTGTCGGGGCCGGGGTCGGGGCCGAGGTCGGAGTCGGGGTCGGGGCCGGTACCGGCTCGGTCTGGTCGCGGATCGCTGCGGGCGGGTGGCCGAAGCGCTGGCGGAAACGGGCGGCGAAGCGCGAGGGGCTGTCATAGCCGACCAGGGCCGCGACGGTCGCCACCGGCTGGTCGGTCACCTGCAGCAGCATCAGCGCATGGGCCATGCGGGTCTCGGTCACCAGATCGGTGAGCGAGGTGCCCTCGGCCGCCAGCCTGCGGCGCAGTGTCGCCTCGCTCATGGCAAGCTGCGAGGCCACCTCCGCCGCCCGCCAGGGGGCCGCCAGATCGCCTGCGACCAGGACGCGGATCCGCTGCGCGATGGCCGGCGGCACCGGCGGCGGGAAGGCACCGCCATGATGGGCGATCCAGCCCAGAACCTCGCGCATCCGCTGCACGGCCACGGTTTCCGGCACCGCGGCCGGATCGGCGACCGCCGCCCGCGCCCGCTCATAGGCTTCCAGAAAATCCGGCGCCATGGCCGGGATGGCGAGGGCTCGGGCAATCGGCCGCACGGCGTCGGGCACCGCGAAGCCCGCGATCACGGCCTGATCGATGACCAGGAAATCGGCGGCATAAACCCCGCCGTCAGGCCGGTTGACCACGTCGAAGACCTCGCCGCCCGCAATCGCCGCCGCCCCGCCGGCCGGGATCACCGTCTCGGTCCCGGCCGCGCGCAACAGCTTGAGACCGCGGCGGACCACCATCAGGGTCGGCTGATCGACCGCGATCCGGGTCAGCAGCAATTCCCGGCGCTGCAGCACCCGGGCGATCACCCCCACCCCGTTGCGCAGAATCACCCGGCGATCCGTCAGCATGTCTTTCACCTCTCACCGCGCCTGCGATCGCCCCGGGGCGTGGCGACGGGGCTTCCCGTGCACGCCCGGCGCGCTATGCTGCGACCCCGACGAGATCCCTTGCCCGGGCCGATGCTGTCCGGACAGTCTTCCCCCGCCGGCACCGGCTTCGCAAGGCTTGCATGTTCATGGCGCTCTCCACACAGGCGCGCGGCACCGCGCTTGCCACCGCAGGCATTCTGACCCTTACACCAGACACGCTTCTGGTGCGGTTGATCGCCGCCGATCCCTGGCTGCTGCTGTTCTGGCGCGGCGGGCTGATGGCGCTGACCATCCTGATCGCCTGGTGGGCGGTGACCCGCGAACCGCCCTGGCGGGCGCTCACCCGCATCGGCCGCACCGGCTGGGCCTCGGGCATGGCGCTGGGGCTTGGATCCGTCTGCTTCATCCTGTCGCTGAACTACACCGCGGTCGCCAATACGCTGGTGATCATTTCCTCCGGCTCGCTGTTCGGCGCGCTGCTGTCGCGCGCCTTTCTGGGCGAGCCGGTGCCGCTGCGCACCTGGGCCGCCATCGGTGCGGCCCTGGCGGGCATCGCCCTTCTGGTCTTCGGCGGCCGGATCTTCGGCGACGATACGGCGGGCCAGACCGGCAGCCGGCTGGGCGACCTGATCGCGCTGGTCGCCGCCCTGCTGATGGCGATCCATCTGGTGATCCTGCGCGCCAGCGGCGGCCGCATCCCCTCAACCCCCGTGGTCGGGGTGGGCGGGCTGACCTGCTGCATCACCGGCCTTGCGGTCGCACTGGGCCTTGGCCTGCGGCCGCTGCTGCCGGATGCGGATGTCGTGCCGCTGGTGCTGGTCTACGGGCTGGTGGTGCTGCCGGTCTCTTTCGCGCTGATCTCGTCCGCGCCCCGCTACATTCCGGCGGCCGAGGTCAGCCTGATCATGCTGGCAGAGGCGGTGATCGGCCCGTTCTGGGTCTGGCTGGCGGTCGATGAAGTGCCGCCCACCGCCACCTTCGCCGGCGGCGCGGTGGTGCTGACCACCCTGGTCCTGCACGGCATCGCCGGTTTCCGCGCCGAGCGGCGCCGGCGTCTGGCCTGAGGGTCAGCCGGGGCTCCGGCGCATCAGCGCCGTGGCGAGCCCGGCCCCGATCATCAGCGTGCCGCCGGTGCGGTTGACCGCCCGCTGCACGGCCGGACGCCGGATCACCCGCCGCGCCCGCGCGGCCCCCAGCCCGTAGAGCGACACATTGAGGACGGCGAGGCCGATGAAAGTCGCCTCGAGGATCGCCATCTGCGGCAGCAGCGGCGCCGTGGGGTCGATGAATTGCGGCAGGAAGGCCACGAAGAACACGATGCCCTTGGGGTTGAGCGCGGTCACCAGCCAGGCATGCAGGAACACCCGGCCGAGCCGGGTTTCAGCGGGCGGCGCCTCGGCGACCAGCCCCGCCGCATCGACGGCGACCGGCGCCCGCCAGAGCTTCAGCCCCAGCCAGACCAGATAGGCGGCGCCCGCGATCTTCACGATGGTGAAGACGGTGGCCGAGGTGGCAAGCAGCGCCCCCATGCCGGCCATCGACGCCGTCATCGCGGTCAGATCCCCCAGCGCCACCCCGCCAACCACCGCACCGGCGGTGCGGCGGCCATGGGACAGCGCATAGGAGATGACCAGAAGCACGGTCGGCCCCGGCATGACGAGCAGCGCCGCCGAGGCGGCGGCGAAGGCGATCCAGGTTTCAGGCGACATAAAAAACTCCCCTCCCGATGGTCTCGGGAGAGGAGCAATCCACGGATCCGCGTCCGCGACAAGAGGCAGCTGGTCTCAGTCCGCGAAGGCAGAGCCCGGCCTCAGTCCGCGAAGGCAGAGCCCGGTCTCAGTCCGCGAAGGCAGAGCCCGGCCTTAATCCGCGAAGGCAGAGCCTTCGGGCCGCGGCTGGGTATAACCCAGGCGCAGGTTCAGCTTCTCCAGCAGGTCGATCGCCGCCTCGGCGATGACCGTGCCGGGCGGGTAGACCGCAGCGGCGCCGCCGTCCAGCAGGGCCTGGAAGTCCTGGGGCGGGATCACGCCGCCGACCACGATCATCACATTGTCCTTGCCCTGGGCATCCAGTTCCGCCCGCAGTTCCGGCACGAGCGTCAGATGACCGGCGGCGAGGGAGCTGGCACCCACGACATGGGCATCGGTTTCGGCCGCGGCCTTTGCTGCCTCTTCCGGGGTCTGGAACAGCGGGCCGATTTCGACGTCGAAGCCCAGATCCGAGAAGGCGGTGGCGATCACCTTCTGGCCGCGGTCATGGCCGTCCTGACCCATCTTGGCGAGCATGATCCGCGGCGCGCGGCCGTCCAGATCCTTGAAGGCGCGGATCATCTCGCGCGCCCGCTCGACCACCGCATTGCCCTCGCCCACTTCCGGCAGATAGATGCCGCTGTTGACGCGGATCTGTGCCGCATGGCGGTTGAAGACCTTCTCCAGTGCGAAGGAAATCTCGCCCACCGTCGCCTTGGCGCGGGCGGCCGCGACCGAGAGTTCCAGCAGGTTGCCATTGCTGCGGGCGCCGGCTTCCAGCGCGGCCAGCGCCGCATCGACATCGGCCTGGCTGCGCTCGGCCTTCAGCCGCGCAAGCTTTTCCAGCTGCTGGCGCCGCACACCCTCGTTGTCGACCTTCAGCACCGGAATGTCGTCTTCCTGATCCGGACGGTAGCGGTTGACGCCGACCACGCTTTGCCGGCCGCTGTCGATCCGGGCCTGGGTGCGCGCGGCGGATTCTTCGATCCGCAGCTTGGGCACGCCGGCCTCGATCGCCTTGGTCATGCCGCCCAGCGCCTCGACCTCTTCGATATGGGCCAGCGCGCGCTGCGCCAGATCATGGGTCAGCCGCTCGACATAATGGCTGCCGCCCCAGGCGTCGATCAGCCTGGTCAGGCCGCTTTCGGTCTGCAGGAACAGCTGGGTGTTGCGGGCGATGCGGGCCGAGAAATCGGTCGGCAGCGCGATCGCCTCGTCCAGCGAATTGGTGTGCAGGCTCTGGGTCTGGCCGGCGGCCGCCGCCATCGCCTCGACGCAGGTGCGCGCGACGTTGTTGAACACGTCCTGCGCCGCCAGCGACCAGCCCGAGGTCTGGCTGTGGGTGCGCAGCGACAGCGAGCGCGGATCCTTGGGATTGAAATGCTGCTTCACGAGCTTCGCCCAGAGCAGGCGCGCCGCCCGCATCTTGGCCGTCTCCATGAAGTAGTTCATCCCGATCGCCCAGAAGAAACTGAGCCGCGGCGCGAACCGGTCGACATCCATGCCGGCGGCGACACCGGCGCGGATGTATTCGATGCCGTCGGCCAGCGTATAGGCCAGTTCCAGATCGGCCGAGGCGCCGGCTTCCTGCATGTGGTAGCCGGAGATCGAGATCGAGTTGAAGCGCGGCATCTCCTTCGCCGTATAGGCGAAGATGTCCGAGATGATCCTCATCGACGGCGCGGGCGGATAGATATAGGTGTTCCGCACCATGAATTCTTTGAGGATGTCGTTCTGAACCGTGCCGGTCAGCTTGTCGTGCGGCACGCCCTGTTCTTCGGCCGCCACGATATAGAGCGCCATCACCGGCAGGATCGCGCCGTTCATGGTCATCGACACGCTCATCTGATCGAGCGGGATGCCGCTGAACAGGGTGCGCATGTCGTAGATCGAATCGATCGCGACACCGGCCATGCCGACATCGCCCTTCACCCGCGGATGATCGCTGTCATAGCCGCGATGGGTGGCAAGGTCGAAGGCGACCGACAGGCCCTTCTGGCCGGCCGCGAGATTGCGGCGGTAGAAGGCGTTGGAGTCTTCCGCGGTCGAAAAGCCCGCATACTGGCGGATCGTCCACGGATTGGTGGCATACATGGTGGGATAGGGGCCGCGCACATAGGGCGCCACACCCGGATAGGTGCCGGTGAAGTCGATGCCGGCCAGCGCATCGGGCCCGTAGGCCGGCTTCACCTCGATGCCTTCGGGCGTGACCCAGGGCTCGACCGCGGCCGCCACATCGGGGGCGGCGGCAGGGGTGACGGCGTCGAAATCCAGGGCGGCGAAATCGGGAAGCGTACGTGCCATCGGATCAGGCCTCCGTACCGGCGGAAGGGGTGGCCACGGCCGCATGGGCCTCGGCAAGCAAAGCGAGCGCATCCATGCCGGCGGCAAGGAAGCGCGAGACACCGGCCCCGGTCAGCGCCGCCTCCAGCTCGCCCGGGCGGCCGGCCAGCCAGACATGGGCGGCACCGGCCGCCTTCAGCGCGGCAGCCGCGGCTGCCGCCTCTTCGGCATAGCGGGCATCCGACGAGCAGAGCACGGCAAGGCGCGCATCGGCCGGCAGACCATCGATGCCGTCATGAATATCGGCATCGATACCGCCCGCGGCCAGCAGGTTGCGGGTGAAGGTCAGCCGGGCGGTATAGTCGGCCGGCGTACCCAGCGTCACCAGCAGCGCCTTCGGATACGAGCCGTCGGCCGTGAGGCCGCGGGCGGCCTCGCGCAGCCGCTCGTAAGGCTCGGCCAGGCGCATGGGGGCAAGCGGGGTGCAGGCGGATGCCGGGCCGTCGGCCGCGATCTCGGGCATCGGCCGGGCGAAGGACGCGGGGTCGACCTCGTCCATGGTGGGGGCGACATCGCCCAGATTGGGGAATTCCGAGACGCCGATCAGGCCGGTCTGGCGCTTCGCCACCGCGGCCTCGATCGCGGCCCGGGTGGCGGCGGCACGCTCCTGCACGATGCCGGCTTCCAGCGCCGCGATCAGGCCGCCGGCCTGCTCGATCGCCTGGAAGGCGGCCCAGCCGGCGCGGGCGAAGCCGTCGGTCAGCTGCTCCAGCGCCCAGGCGCCGGCGGCGGGGTCGGCAACCCGGCCCAGATGGCTTTCCTCCATCAGCACCAGCTGGGTGTTGCGGGCCTGGCGGCGGGCAAGCGCGCCCGGATGGCCGATCGCATCGGTGAAGGGGGCGAGCACGACCACATCGGCGCCGCCCACCGCACCGGCAAAGCCGGCCGCGGTCAGCCGCAGCAGGTTCACCCAGGGGTCGACCTTCGAAAGCATGCGTGCCGACGACCGCGCCTCGATCCGGGCCGGAACCTCCACGCCGGAGGCAGCGGTGATCCGCCCCCAGATCGCCCGCGCCGCACGCAGCTTGGCGAGCGAGGTGAAGTACTCGCCATCGACCGCAAGGCCAAGCGTGACGCGGGCGAAGGCCTCCTCGACCCCGAAGCCCGCCTCGACCAGCGCCTTCACGTAAAGCACGGCGGCCGCCGCCATCACGCCCAGTTCCTGGGCCTCGCCGCCGCCGGCCTCGTGGACCACCTGGCCCGAGGCGCGCAGGAAGCGGGCTTCCAGCAGATCCGGCGCCAGGCGCTTCGCCAGCGCCGCCGCCCGGGCGACCCGGGCCTGAACCGATCCGGGTGCGGTACCGCTGGCCGCAAAGGCCGAAACCGGATCCATGTTGAAGGCGAGCGGCGCGCGGATGGCGCCGGGCTGGCTGCGGGCGAAACCGGCGAGCCAGCCGGCCGCCTCGACATCGAGTGCGCCGGCATCGAGCCCGACCGGCGCCAGATCGATCATCACGCCGTCGAGCACCGTCGCCAGATCCTCGGCCGAGACCGCGGCGATGCCGTCGCGGCCGGTCGGGTCCAGGCGCAGCAGCACCGAGGCGGCGCCGTTCTCCAGATCCTCGAGCACCTGGGTATTGGCGGTGGCGGGATCGGGGTGGCGGATCAGCGTGCGCAGATCCCAGGGCCGCGCCGCATCACCCGTGGCGGGGCGCGGCAGCATCCGGGCGGCGATGCCGTCTTCGGGCGTGTAGAGCGGCTCGACGCTCAACCCCTCCCGGGTCTTCCAGCGCAGCTTCTTCTCGTAGGGTGCGCCCTTCAGCGTCTTCTCGACCAGGGCCATCCAGGCATCCCGCGACGGCGGATCGAAATCCGCGGCCAGCGGGGTGGCGGGTTCGAGGGGATTGCTCGTCTGCACAGGTTTCACCACGGTTTTTTCCGATCCGGCATCTTCTGGCGCCTTCGGACGCGGCCCCGCGGGCACTGCCTGCACGGGTCTGCCGAAGGCGGGTTCGGCGTTTCCTTATCCTTGCGTCCGGAACCGGGCAATGCACCGTCGTCCGGACATGGGTCGCAAGACATATACCGCAAAGCGGTAGCAGACTGGAAACACGAACCGCATCGCAGCAACACCCGGCACGTCGGGAACCGCGTGCGAATATGCACGGGCAGCGCGGCAGAGGGGGTCAGCGCAGCGTCGCCAGATCGGCTGCCAGCCCGTCCAGTGCCGCGCGGATCAGGGGGCCGCGCAGCCGCGCCTTGGTTGCGGCATAGGCGGCGGGCGACAGACGCTCGGCCAGATCCCGGGCCATGCGCTCCGCCCGGGCGACGGTGCTGGCGGGGTCGACCTCGATATCGTCGATCAGATTCTCGGCCAGCGCCGCCTCGGCCGAGAAGGCTTCGGCATGCAGCAGCGCCCGCGCCTCCAGATGCCGGGGCACCACGCTTTGCGCCACCATCAGCATCCAGGCCGGCAGCGGCATGCCGATCGCGGTCTCGTTCAATTGCAGCCGATAGGGGCCGGCGGTCATGCAGCGCATGTCGCAGGCATAGGCCAGGATCGCACCGCCGGCAATGGCATGGCCGGTCAGGGCGGCCACCGTCGGCAGGCCCAGCCCGTGCAGGCGCAGCACCAGCCGCGAGAACTGCTCGAAAAAGGCAATGAACCCGGGGCCGGACATGCCGGGCAGAATCTTCAGGTTCAGCCCGGCCGAAAACATGCCGTCGCGCCCGGCCAGCACCAGGGCGCGGGCCTCCGCCGCCTCGACCTCGTCCAGCGCCGCATCCAGCCGGGTGAACCAACCGACGTCGAGCGCATTGGCCTTGCCGTCGTCGAAGCGGACGGTGGCGACCCCGTCCCGGAAGCTGGTCTCCATGGAATGCGTCTCCTCCCTGACATGGCCTGAACGCCGATGGCCCCAACGACGGCGGCCCCCGCCCCGCCCTCTGATCCGGGGCGGGTTGCGGGGGCCGCTATCATAGCGCGTCCGGGTGGAAGCCGTCACGCGGGTGCGGGCCAAGTGGGTGCGGGCCAAGTGGGCGCACGCCAGGTGGGCGCACGCCGGAGAGGGGCCATCAGCTGCCGCGGCTGCGCGGCTGGATGCCCAGCCAGCCACCGCCGCCGGTGCCGCCGGCGCCGATGGTGTTGCCGTTGCCGCCGGTGCCTTCGACGCTGTCGGTCACGCCCTTCAGGATCGAGGTGGCGCGGTTGAAGCCGTCATCGGCGTGATAGGTGATGGTCACCACCTCGCCGCGCGCGACCTCGGTCATCCGCGGGTCGCCGATCAGGAAGGCGGTGCCGTCCATCAGGGTCAGGAAGGCGCCGTCGGCCTGATAGACCACGCCCTGCCTGGTGTGGGTGCCGGAGACATCGGCTGCCGCGGCGGTAAGCGGCGCGGCGGCGGCCTGCTCTGGCGTCACGGCATGGCGCTGATCATTGGCGGCACTGGCCATGCCGGCACCGGCAAGGGTGAAGGCGGCGACAAACAGGGGGAGGGACTTGCGCATGATCTTGGGTCCTCTGTTCCGGGGACGGTGCCGTCGGGCACCGCATGCCCCTCGAAACCACAGGCGCCCGCAGCCGTTCCCGGGGTCATGGTTTTGCCCCGATCTCGTCGCAGCCCCGCGCGCCGGCCATCAAAATGCCGCAGCCGACACGCGAACGCCCGCCATCCCGGGGGCAGTCCGGGATGACGGGCGTCCTCGATCGGCATCAGGGATGCCGAAAGGCATTGGCGGCTGACGGGTCAGCTGCCCTTGGCGCGGGGCTGGGCGCCCATCTGGCCGCCGCCGCCGGTCGCCGACGAGCCGGTGGTGGTCGAATCGGTGCCGGTGCCGCTCAGGCTGTCGGTCGCACCCTTGCGCACCGAGGTGGCCTTGTTGGTGCCGCCGTCCTGATTGTAGGTGACGGTGACCTTGTCACCGGCCTTCACGTCGCTCATCTGCGGGTCGTCGACCTGGAACTTCGTGCCGTCTTCCAGGGTCACGCTGTCGCCGCTGACGCTGGCGACGGTGCCCTGCCTGGTCATGGTGCCGGCGCCGGCACCCGTGCCGCCCGGAGCGGCAGCGCCCGAGCCGGTGCCGATGCCCGGCGTGGTGCCCGGATTGGTCGGATTGGCGTTCTGCGAGCTGCCGGTGGTTCCGCCGGCGCCGGACGGCGTGCCGGAGGTGCCGGCCGCGGTGGCGAGCGAGGCGCCGCCGAGCATGAGGGCGGTCACGAGAACGGGCAGGGTCTTACGCATCGGGGGAGGTCTCCATACTGAGCAAGGCAACTGCGTGCCTTGCCGGGGGTCTGAGGCGTGGCGGGGCGCCATCCGCCTCTTGCCCCCTTCAACGGATGGGGGCGACGACCGTTCCGCCCCCTGCCCGAATTATTCGCCAGGCCCCCTCCCCCCATCGACGGGCTTGGCATCGCCATCCTGCGCGAGTATGTTCACGCAATCTTGATAATAAGAATCATTCGCAATTTAGCGACGAGTCCCTTCCAACGAGAAAGGGATCGGTCCGAATGAACACCACACGGCTGACGAACGGCCTTGGCCATGGGCTGCTGGCCCTCTGCCTCACCCTGCCCGCCACCGCCTTCGGCCAGAGCGCGGCACAACCGGTGGCCGCAGAACGTGAAGACGACGACAGGACGGAAGGCGCAGACGCGCCGGCGGGCACAGGCGAAAGACTGCCGCCGCTGTCGGTGATCGCCACCCGCGGCACCCGGTCGGTCGACGACATCCCGGGTAATGTGACGGTGATCGACAGGCAGGAACTGGACCTGCGCATGGTGGAGGATATCGGCGAACTGGTCCGGCACCTGCCGGGCATCCAGGTCGACCGCCAGACCAGCGGCACCAACCCCTTCGGCGATCGCACCGGCTTCACCATCCGCGGCGTGTCGGGCAACCGCATCCTGACCCTGGTCGACGGCAGCCGGACCCTGGAGCGGATCACCGACAACACCCGCGACGTGGTCGAGCTGACCCATATGAAACGGGTGGAGATCCAACGCGGCCCGGCCTCGGCACTCTGGGGCAGCGATGCGCTGGGCGGCGTGGTGGCCTTCGAGACCATGGACCCGGAGGACTATCTGGCGGTCAGCGGCCGCGACACCGCCTTCCGCTTCGACACCACCCATTCGACGCTGGACGACGCGACCGGCGGCGTCGGGGCGGCGGCGCTGCGCTATGGCGATTTTGCGGCTTCGCTGTCGCTGGGCCGGCGTGTGGGCCACGAGCCCGAGAACCGCAATGCCCGCAGCTCCAAGGCGGCCGGGGCGGTCTGGGACTGCTATCGCAATCCCGGCGCCACGCCCTGCGGCCAGCTCGATCCGGCCGATATCCGCGCGGACAATGTGCTCGCCAAACTGGTCTGGACGCCCGGCAGCGATCATCGCATCGGCCTGACGCTGGAGCATTTCGAGCGCGAGACCGAGGTCGAGCAGCTTTACGACCACGGCTATGACGCGGCCGGCAATTTCGTCGCGAATTACGACCGGACCCAGACGCTCAGCCGGCAGCGCATCGCGCTGGAGCATGACTGGACGGTGGATTTCGGCCCGATCGAGACGATCCGCTGGCAGCTCTCGCATTCCCCGCAGAAGAGCAGGCGCGAGGGGACACGCGATCGCATCCTCGCCAACGGCAGCAGCGAAACCCGCCACGACTATCTGGAATACGAGGAAGCCTTCACAGAATTCGATGCCCAGTTCGATGGTGGTTTTGCGACCGGCCCGCTCAGCCACCGCCTGACCTGGGGTATCGACGGCGACTATACCGAAACCGATTACGAGCGCATCGACACCACGGTCAACCACACCACCGGCACCACCACGGTGGCCCGCGCCGGCGGCTTCAACTTCGCCAACGCCACCACGATCCGCGCCGATGCCTATGTCCAGGACGAGATCGGGCTCTGGAACGGAAGGTTGCGGGTGACCCCGGCGTTGCGCCTGGCGCATTACGCGATCGATCCCCATCCGAATGCCGATTACAAGCCGGTGGACGGGGCCGAACCGCGCAAGGTGACCGAGACCGAGCCGACCTGGAAACTGGGCGCGGTGCTGGATCTGGACGACAGCTATTCGGTCTATGCCCAGTATGCCGAGGGCTTCAAGATGCCGACGGCCCAGCAGCTTTATACCTCGCTGCCCAGCACGAGCTTCAACCTGGTCCCCAATCCGAACCTGCGCCCGGAATCGGTGAAGAATTACGAGGCGGGCCTGCGCGGGCGCTTCCGCGACGGCAGTTTCTCGGTGGGCGGCTTCTATGCCGACTATACCGATTTCATCCAGTCCTTCGTCTTCCTGCCCAATGGCGACATCACCTATGACAACCTGACCACGGTGAAGGTCTGGGGCCTGGAAGCCTCGGGCGAACTCTATCTGGACGATCTCTGGAGCGTGACCGGCGCGCTCTCGGCCCAGCGCGGCAAGCAGCAGGCCTCACCGGGTGAGGACACCACCGCCTTCGACGGCGCCATTCCGCTGGGTGGCACGCTGGGGCTGCATTACGACGACAGCGGGATGGGGCTGCGTGCCAGCCTTTACGGCACCTTCCAGCGCGGCGTGACCCGCACCGCCGGCAGCAATGCCTATAAGCCCGGCGGCTATGGCGTGTTCGATTTCGCCGCCGCCTGGACGCCCGCGCACTGGATCACGCTCCGCCTCGGCATCGACAACATCTTCGACAAGCGCTATTTCCCGAGTTCGGCCACGGCCTATGCCGCCCAGCCCTCCGGCACCTCGGTCGCCAACACCAACCCGATCGAGGCGCAGGTCCAGCCGGGCCGCGCGTTCTCGCTCGGCGCAACGCTGACCTTCTGACCCGATGACGGTCACCGCCGATCCCGGCCGCCCAGGCGGCCGGGCACGCGGCACCGCCCGCCGCCATCGCGGCGGGCGGCTGCGTTGTTTCCTGCGTCTGGCCCTGCCCTTCTTCCTCAGGCCTGCGGGCCGGGCGGCGGCGCTTAAATTCACCCTCGCCTTCGGCCTCGCCATCGCCGCGGTCTGGATCGGCTTCGAACGCAATGCCTGGAACCAGACCTTCTTCGGCGCGCTGGAGCGGCGCGATGCCGACGCCGTGTTTCGGGCGACGCTCGACTGGATCTGGCTGCTGGCGCTGCTGGTCGGTGTTTCGGTCCAGCGGGCCTATCTGGAACGCATGGTCGAGATCGAATGGCGGACCTGGCTGACCCGCCGCCTGCTCGACCGCTGGCTGGGGCGCGGCGGGCTCTGGCGACTGGAGAGCGCCGGCGGGATCGACAATCCGGACCAGCGTGTGGCAGAAGATGCCCGGCTGCTGTCGTCGCTGACCGTGGAACTGACGCTGCGGGTGCTGCTCGATGTGGTCGAGCTTGGCCTCTATATCGGCGTGCTCTGGTATCTGTCGGGCACGCTCGCTTTGCCGCTGCCGGGGGGCGGCAGCCTGGATCTGCCCGGCTATATGGTGATCGCGGCGGTGCTCTATGCCGGCATCGCCAATCTGGTCGCCCATCGTCTGGGCCGGCCGCTCGCCGGGCTCGCCGCCCGGCAGCAGCACCGCGAGGCCGATTTCCGCTTCGGCCTTGCACGGCTGCGCGATGCGGCGGTGGAGGTCGTCCTGCTCGGCGGCGGCCGACGCGAGGCCGGGCTTGCCGCCGGCCGGTTCGATGCCGTGCGCCGGAACGCGCTCGACCTTGCCCGCCGCCACCGGATCTATGCCCTGTTCCAGACCCCGTTCAGCTATACCGTGCTCAACATCTCGATGTTCGTAACGGCACCCGCCTATCTGGCCGGCCAGCTGGATCTGGGCGGCATGATGCAGGCGCGCGGCGCCTTCTCGACGGTGGTCGCAAGCTTCGCGACCCTGGTCTTCGTCTATCCGAAAGTCGCCGAACTGATGGCGGTGCTCGGGCGGCTGGAAGCCTTCGAACAGGCGCTGGCCGATCGCGGCCCCCGGCTCTGCCCGCATCCGGCCGGGCGTGCCGCAGCGACGGATGCGCTGATCCTGGAAAGGGTAGCCGTCACAACCCCCGACGGAAAACCGCTGACCCGGCCGATCGATCTGGTGCTGCGGCCGGGCGAGAAAGTCGCGCTCACCGGCGCGTCGGGCACGGGCAAAAGCCTGCTGCTTTCTGCCATCGCCGGCGCCTGGCCGCATGTCACCGGCAGGATCGAGCGGCCGCAGGCGGGCTGGCCGCCGGTGGTCGTGCCCCAGCGCCCCTATCTGCCCGGTCTCGCCCTCGGCGACGCCCTGCTCTATCCGGCAGAGGGGGGCAGCCGGGCGGACGCCGCAGGGCTGCTGGACGCCGTGGGGCTCGGCCGGCTGGTCGCCGATCTGGACGGCCCGCCCCGCGACTGGGACCGGCAGCTTTCACCCGGGGAGCGTCAGCGCCTGGCCCTGGTCCGCGCCCTGCTCCGCCGGCCGCGCTGGCTGCTGATCGACGAGGCGACCTCGGCGCTGGATGCCGAGGCCGAGACGCGGGTGCTGGCACTGATCGACCGGATGCACCCGCCGCCGGCGGTACTGATGGTGGCGCACCGCCCGGCGGCGATCGCCGCCTGCGACCGGGTGGTGGCGCTGCACCCGGCGGCAGATGTTCCGGCGGATCAGGCGCCGGCCTGATCCAGCGCCGTCATCTCTTCGGCGGTCAGCGACAGATCCAGCGCCTTAACCAGGCTGTTCAGCTGGGCGAGGCTGGTGGCGCTGGCGATCGGCGCGGTGACGCCGGGGCTGGCGATCATCCAGGCCAGCGCCACCTCGGCCGGGGTCGCGCCATGGGCCTCTGCGACCCGGTCGAGGGCGGCCAGGATGGCGAAGCCCCGCGGGTTCAGATATTTGCCGACCCGGCTGCCGCGCTGGCTCTGCGAGAGATCGGCCTCCGACCGGTACTTGCCCGAGAGGAAGCCCGAAGCCAGGCTGAAATAGGGAATGACGCCCAGCCCGCGGGCCATGCACAGATCCCTGAGCGGGCCTTCGAAGCTGCTGCGGTCATAGAGATTGTATTCCGGCTGCAACGTCTCATAACGGGCAAGCCCGCCGGCGGTGGAGATGTCGAGCGCTTCCGACAGCTGATCGGCCGTGAAGTTCGACGCGCCGATCGCCCGCACCTTGCCGGCCTTCACCAGCCGGTCGAAAGCTTCCAGCGTCTCGTCCTGGGGCGTGTCGGCATCGGGATAATGGGCCTGATAGAGATCGATATGGTCGGTCTGCAGGCGGCGGAGCGAGGCCTCGACGCAGCGCTCAATCCGCGCGGCCTTCAGGCCCTTGTCGTCGGGCCGCATCGGGGCGCCGACCTTGGTCAGGATCTTGACCTTCGCCCGCTTCGCCGGGTTGGCGGCCAGCCATCTGCCGATGATGGTCTCGGACTCGCCACCCTCATGCCCGTCGACCCAGACCGAATAGACGTCGGCGGTGTCGATCGCATCGATACCGGCATCGACCAGGGCATCGAGCAGGGTGAAGGAGGTCGGCTCGTCGGCGGTCCAGCCGAACACGTTGCCGCCGAAAACCAGCGGCACGATTTCAAGGCCGGACTGGCCGAGCTGGCGCGTCTGCATGGGGGAACCTCTCCTGATCCAGGAACGCCCGCAGATGCCGCCTCCCCGGAAAAGCTCCGGGGCCGGCTGCGGGCGACCCATGGTCGCGCGCCCCCGGCCCCGTATGCAAGCCGTCAGCGTCCCCAGCCCTCGCCACTCAGCATCGTCGGTCGCCGACGCGACCGACAAGCCGCCATTGCGGCGGCGGCCAAGGGTGCGGCAGCACCCGCCCGGCGAGGGTCAGACAAACTCACCCGCCCGGCGAGGGACCAGACAGACTCCTTCTCAGATGCAGCGCCCGCCATCGACTTCCATGCAGACGCCGGTCAGGAACGAAGCGGCATCCGAGGCGAGGAAGGCGGTGGCTTCGGCCACGTCGCGGGCCGAAGACAGGCGGCCGAGCGGAATGGTCTCGATGATCTTGGCGCGCGCCTCGGGCGTGTCGGGCTGGCCGAGGAAGGCGCTGGTCAGGCCGGTCGGGCCCATCACCGGGTTGACGGCGCAAACCCGGATGTTGTCGGGCGCCAGTTCCACCGCCATGGTCTTGGTGATGACCACGGCCGCGCCCTTGCTGCCGTTGTACCAGACCAGACCCGGGCGCGGACGCACGGCGGCGGTGGAGGCGATGTTGATCATCACGCCGCCCTTCTGGGCGCGGAACACCGGCACGGCATGCTTTGCCGCCCAGAACAGGCTCTTGACGTTGACGTCGAAGACCTTGTCGAAGGTCGCCTCGTCGACATCGGTCATGGGCCCGCGGTTGTGGGTATAGCCGGCATTGTTCACCAGCACGTCCAGCCGGCCGAAGGCATCGGTCGCCGCCTTGATCATGCCCGCGGTGCCGGCATCGGTCGCCACGTCGGCATGCACATAGACCGCCTCGGCGCCGGTCGCCTTGATCTCGGCCGTCACCCGCTCACCGCCGGCATCGTTGATGTCGGCGACCACGACTTTGGCGCCCTTCTCGGCGAACAGCCTGGCGATGCCCTCGCCGAAACCCGAACCGCCGCCGGTGACGATCGCAACCTTGCCCGTCAGGCTCATCTTCTGCTCCTCTCCTGGAACGATCGGCCGGTGCCCTACCGGCCACGGCATCCGGCCCCCGTCTGATGGTGCGGGCGGGGTTTCCGGACCGGCCTCCGATCTCCCGTCCACCTCCGGCGACGGGGCGTCCACTCTCGGAAAACGCGAGCGGACAGCGAAGACATTCGCGGACAATAGCACGTCGGACGGCGCTGGGAAGAGCCTGCCAGCGCCTCTGAACCCAAGGAAATCCGCCGATGCCCGCCTTGCGCGGAGCGTGCGGCGCACCATTCCCGCCGCAGTCCCTGGGCACAACTATTCGTTTCAAATTGACACAGAAACTTGCCGCCCGCACAGTCGACCGCAACGGCCCGAAGCAGCGGCCGGCAGAATAGGGAGAACACGTCTGATGGCGATCCGCGCCCCGCATTTCCCCACCGACGGCGTCACCTGGTTCAATCTCGCAGGCCCGCCGCCAACCCTGCAGGACCTGCGCGGCCGGCTGGTGATCCTGGATTTCTGGACCTTCTGCTGCATCAACTGCATGCATGTGCTGCCGGTGCTGGCCGAGATCGAGCGGCGCTATCCCGACACCGTGGCGGTGATCGGCGTCCACAGCCCGAAATTCACCGCCGAGCGCGACCCCGCCAAGGTCGCCGGCGCGATCGCCCGCTACGGCATCACCCATCCTGTGATCCACGACCCCGAGATGCGGATGTGGCGCGAATATGCCATCCGCGCCTGGCCGACGCTGGGTTTCATCGGCCCCGACGGCGCCTATCTGGGGGCGGCCCCCGGCGAGCCGGCGCTGGAGAAGCTGGTGGAACTGGTCGATCGGGTGCTTGAAGAGGCGCGCGAGGGCGGCAGTCTCGCGCCCGCCACGCTCGATCTGGCGCCGGCCCCCGAACCCGCGCGGCTGCTGCGCCACCCGGCGAAGCTCAAGGAATTCCGCTATGGCCGCGGCTCTGCCGGCTGGGCGATCGCCGATGCCGGCCATCACCAGATCGCGCTGTTCGACAATGCCGGCAACGAGATCCGCCGCGTGGGATCGGGCGAGCCCGGGCTGGTCGACGGGCCGGCCGAGAGCGCACGCTTCCAGCGGCCGCAGGGGCTGATCGCCGCCGATGGCGCGATCTTCGTCGCCGACACCTGGAACCACGCCGTGCGCCGGATCGATGTGGCGAGCGGCGAGGTCACCACCATCGCCGGCACCGGCCGGCGTGGCCCGATCCTGAAGGTCGCCGCCCCCGCCATCGATACCGCCCTGGCCAGCCCCTGGGATCTGGAATATCGCGAGGGCGTGCTGTATGTCGCCAATGCCGGCACCCATCAGCTGGCGCGGATCGATCTTGAGACCGGCGTGCTGGAACCGCTGGCCGGCACCGGCGCCGAGGCGCTGGTCGACGGCCCGGCCGATCAGGCGGCGCTGGCCCAGCCCTCGGCGCTGGCGCTGAAGGAAGATCAGCTCTGGTTCATCGATGCCGAAACCTCCAGCCTGCGGCGGCTGGATCTTACAGGCGGCATGGTCTCGACCCTGGTCGGTGACGGGCTGTTCGAGTTCGGCATGGTCGACGGGCCGGCCCGGACCGCGCGCTTTCAGCACCCGCTGGGCCTCTGTTTCGACATGAACGGCAACATCCTCGTCGCCGACGCCTATAATGATGCGATCCGGGTGGTGGATCCGGAAACCGGCATGGTCTCCAGCCTCGACGATCCGCCCTATGACTGTTTCGACGATCTCTGCCGCCCGCTGTCGGAACCGGCAGGCGTTGCGGTGGATGATGACGGGGTGGTCTTCGTGGCCGATACCGGCAATGACCGGATTTTCCTGTATCACGACGTGTTCCGGACCAGCCGGACGTGGGCCGAATGACGCAGACGGGGGGCGGAATGACGCAGACGGGGGCCGAATGACGCAGACCAGGCCCCGGGCGGATGACCTGCTGATCCGCCCCGCCCGCCCCGACGAGGCGGCGGCGCTGGCCGCGATCGAGGATGCCGCGGCGGCACAATTCGCCCGGATCGGGATGGATCTGGGTGCTGCTGCCTCGGATCCGGCCGCCATCGCCGCACGGGCGGCCGAGGGGGCCGTGCTGGCCGCAAGCCTGGGCGGCCGGCTGACGGGCTTTGCCATCGTCACCGTGGTGGACGGCAACGCGCATCTTGCGGAACTCGACGTGGCGCCGGATGTCCAGCGCCGGGGCATCGGCCGCCGCCTGATCGAGGCCGTGGCCGATCGGGCGCGTGCGGCAGGCCATCACCGCCTCACCCTCACCACCTTTCGCGACGTGCCCTGGAACGGCCCCTGGTACCGCCGGCTGGGGTTCACGGAGATTGCCCCCGCCGCCCAGGGGCCGGCGCTCAGACAGATCCGGCAGGACGAGGCCCGGCGGATCGACCCGCTCGGACCGCGGATCGCCATGGCAAGACCGCTCTGATCCGGCTCAGAGCCGGCCGAGCAGTTCGTCGACGAAAGCGGGGACGATCAGGCTTGCCGGGCCGTAGCGGGTTTCGGTGAACAGGCTGGCGCCCTCCGACGGCTCAAGGTTCAGTTCCAGCGTATGGGCCATGCCGCGATGGCGGACATCGGCCACGAAACCCGCCGCCGGATAGACCGTGCCCGAGGTGCCGACCGAGACGAACAGCCCGCACTCGGCCAGCGCCGCCCAGATCCGCTCCATCTCGAACGGCATTTCGCCGAACCAGACGATATGCGGCCGCATCCGCCCGGTCGATCCGCAGCCGCCGCAGGCCGAGGCCTCGTCGAGATCGGCCAGGTGATGGGCGACCGCCTCGCACTCCAGACAGCGCACCTTGGCCAGTTCGCCATGCATATGGATCAGATTGCGGCTGCCGGCCCGCTCGTGCAGGTCGTCGACATTCTGGGTCACCACCAGAACCCCGCCCGGCCAGGCCGCCTCCAGCCGGGCCAGCGCCTGATGCGCGGGATTGGGCTGAACGCTCGCCAGCTGGGTGCGCCGGCTGTTGTAGAAGCCCTGGACCAGGGCGGGGTTGCGGGCAAAACCTTCGGGCGTCGCCAGGTCTTCCAGGCTGTGGCGCCGCCACACCCCGTCGGCATCGCGGAAGGTGTCGAGCCCGCTTTCCTTCGAAATGCCGGCCCCCGTCAGCACCACGATCGGCAGGTCGGGGGTCACGTCGTCCAGGCTCGTCTCAGGGTCGAAACGGTCGATCCAGCGCATCGGGGCTCACTCGCGAGAAGAGGACGAGAGGAAAAATGCGGCACTGCGGCTCAACGCCGCAGCACCTGCCGGCAGTCGGGCCGGCGGTCCTGCCAGCCCTGGCGCTCCAGCTCCGGCACCTCCTGCTCATCGGCCGCCCGGCCGAGACACAGATAGCCGATGAAGCCCCAGCCGGCCGGCACATCCAGCAGCTGCACCACCGGTGCGGGATCCAGGATCGAGACCCAGCCCAACCCCACATCATGGGCACGTGCCGCCAGCCATAATGTATGGATGGCGAGCACCGCCGAATAGGCCACGGTTTCGGGCATGGTCCGGCGGCCGAGCCCGTGGCCCTGTTCAGGATCGGTGACCGCGAAGACCGCAAGCTGCAGCGGCGCCTTGTCGAGCCCTTCCAGTTTCAGCGCCCGATAGGCGGCGCGGCGCGGATCGGCCTGGGCGGTCGCCGCGGCCTCGTTCGCCTTCAGCACCTCGGCGCGGATGGCGGCACGCAAAGCCGGCGTGTCGACCCGCACGAAGCGCCAGGGCTGGGAATTGCCCACGGAGGGCGCGAGACAGGCGAGATCGAGCAGCCGGTCGATCAGCTCTTCAGGCAGCGGATCGGTGCGGAACCGGCGCACATCCCGGCGCCAGCGCAGCAGCGTCTCCAGCATCGCCTGGAAGTCGGGATCGAAAACCGGTGCTGCGCTCGCCATTCATCAGCTCTCCGTCAGTCAGCGCCCATCGACCCGTCAGCGCCCGTCGATGATCGACCCGCGGCGGACGCGGAACTGCGTGCCGTCATCCAGCTTGTGCAGCCCGTCCTCCAGCCGGCGGCGGGTGCCGTCGGGGTTCATCACCGTCGCCTGCATGCGGAACTCGGTCGCGTATTGCGAGGGGCCGATCATGACGGTGCGGCCGTCGGACAGCATGCGGATCACCGTGTTGGGCGGCAGCGGCGGCGGCACCTCGGCCTCGCCGGGCGCGGCCGGGCCTCCGGGGACCGCCGGCGTCGTCGGCTGCGGCTGAAGGTTGCGGTCCGGCGGGATCTGGGCGGCGGCAGGGGCCATCCAAAGACAGGTGATCGTCAAAAGTGCAGAAAAGATCAGCGGCAGGCGGCTCGGGGAGGAACCGGGACGGGCGAGCATGGGTGATGCGACCATTCGACAGACTTGGGGGCGCGGCAGGATCCGCCGGCGACCGGCGGATCAACCATTGATGCATAGCATTTAGATGTCGGCGCCGCGAATCTTCTGCAAGCTCTCGATCAGGGGATCGTCACCATCCTCGTCGCTCTCGTCCTCCTCGCCCCCATCCTCGTCGCCGTCATCCTCGCCGACAGGGGGCAGGCCACCGCCGGTTTCGGTCACAAGCCGCCAGGCCGGCAACAGCACCCGGACCGTGGTTCCGACCCCGGGCTCGCTTTCCAGCACCACCTCGCCGTCATGCAGGTCGACCATCGCCTTGACCAGCGACATGCCGAGCCCGGTGCCCTCGTAGCGGCGCGACAGCGAACTGTCGACCTGTTCGAAGGGCTGGAAGACCCGCGGGATATCGTCTTCGGCGATGCCGATGCCGGTATCGGCGACATAGAGTTCGATCGTGCCGCCCTCGCCCTCGGCCGCCCCCGGCACGGCCGGGCCGGGATTGCGGCGCACGCCCAGCTCGACCCGTCCGCCCGGATCGGTGAACTTCACCGCATTGGACAACAGGTTCAGCAGCACCTGGGTCAGCTTGCGCTCATCGGCCTTCAGATCGGCGCGGCGCAGTTCATCGGGCAGTTCCACCACCAGATCCAGACCGCCACGCCGGGCGCGCTCGGCCACCATCCGGCGGCTGCGCTCCAGCAGGAAGCGGATCGGAACCTCGCTTTCCTCGACCGCAAGCTTGCCCGCCTCGGCCTTGGACAGATCCAGGATGTCGTTGATCAGCGACAGCAGATGCTGGCCCGACTGGCGGATGTCGGCGACATATTCTTCCTGCTTGGCGCTCATCGGCCCGAACAGCCCCGACTGGAGCATTTCCGAAAAGCCCAGAATCGCATTCAGGGGCGTGCGCAGCTCGTGGCTCATATTGGCCAGAAACTCGGCTTTGCTGCGTGCGGCCGCCAGCGCCGCATCGCGGGCCAGACTCATGCCTTCGGCCAGTTCCACCAGCCGGGCGGTCTGCTCCTCCAGCCGCTCGCGCGTGTCCTGCAGCTCGTGCAGGTTCTCCTCGAGCTGGCGTTCCTTGACCTTGATGTCGGTCGCATCGACATGCACGCCGACCACCAGCCCGCCGCTCATCAGCCGTTCGCGGATCTGCAGCCAGCGGCCGTCGACATTGCGCTGCTCGATGATGCCGATCGGGTTGCGGTGCTTGCGCACGCGTTGGGCGATCCAGGCCTCCCGATCGGCCAGACCCACGTCGATCCGGCCGGAATCGATCTCTTCCCGCAGCATGTCGACGAAGGGCGTGCCTGGCCGGGTCAGGTGGTCCGGCACGCCATAGAATTCGCGATAGCGGCTGTTGCAGAACACCAGCCGGTCCTCGGCGTCGAACAGGACCAGCCCGGCCGACATGGCGTCCAGCGCCTCGTCGAGCACGCGATGGGTGCGCTCGGCCGCCTGGGTCTCGCGGCGCTGGTCGGAAATGTCGATCAGGGTCCAGGCGATGCGGTCCAGCCGGCCGTCCTGCAGACGATCGGCCATCGCGGTGATCCGCAGCCAGCGCACCTCCGTGCTGGCGCCGAGCTGGCATTCCACCGACAGCCGGTCGCGGGTGCCGCGGCGCATCTCGTCGAGCAGCCCGGCCAGCCGCTCGCCCACCACCCCCATGCGTGCCAGCAGATCGGCGAAGGATTCGGCCCGGCCCGCCCAAGACAACAGCGTCCGGGCCCGCTTGTCCGAAACCCGGACCCGCCCGTCGGCATCGGTGACGACCAGCCCCACCTCGGCGGCTTCCACGTCCAGCCCCATTTCGGGGTCGGCCAGAAAGTCCTGCGGGACGGCGGCGAGTGTCGAGGCCATGGCTTCGGGCAGGTCGATGGCGATACCGCGCAGCGTGGCGACACCGGTCGCCGACATCACCGGCGCGCCAAGCGCCACGATCACTCCGCCGCCCATCCAGCGCCGGGGCGCATCGGGCAGAAAGGCGCGGCGCAGCATGTCTTCAAGGTCGCCGGCCAGCACGGCCGGGCAAAGCCGGCGGGCAAGATCGGCCAGCGGCAGCGGGCGCTGCGGCTGATCGGCAAGATGACCGACGGGAACATCGCCAGCCACGCCCGGCCGGGCAACCAGCACAAAGCCGCAACCGGGCGCCGCCCCGCCATCGAGGCCGGAGCCGCCCGTCGTCGCCACCATGCGGACCTCGTCGGTCCGCGCCACATCGCAAGCCGTTACCGACGCTTTATCGCCCATGCCCTCGTTCACACCGTCTCACCCCAACCCACCGTGGCACGGCGGGGATCCGGATCACCTGACCGTTCATCCGCAAGTGTATTGTCCTTACGGAAGCGAGGCCACATGAACCGGAATGCGCGGGGGTGATTCCGGTCCCGTCAGGCCGCCCGGTCGCCGGATGCCAGGCGGCTGATCAGATAGTCGAGATTATCGCTGTCGATGCCCTCGACCTGGGTCAGCACACGCTCGATCAGGGTCGAGCGGTATCTGATCCGGTCTCCAGGCCGGCCGTCATACTGCATTTCACGCGCCACGTCGATGGCCGTCATCATCGCATGCGCCAGCGCGTCCGGAATCCGGGCGGTCTGCAGCAGGCGCTCCAGCCCCTTGCGGCCCGGATCGTCGATCAGCCGCTGGGCATTCATCAGCGCCACGCCGGCCAGACGCGCGATGCCGCGGTCGAAAAAGCCCCGATCGCCGATGCACAGCGCCCGGAACAGGATGGTGGGCGTCAGCCGGCGGGCGGCATAAAGCACGTCGATCAGCTCGTCCGGATCCTCGGCACGGGACGGATCGACCAGGCCGATCACCGCCCGTTCGCGGCCGGCGAGCGCCAGATCCAGCGCCAGGCCCGCAGGCACGTCGGGCCGCTTGACCAGCTGGGTGCGCAGCCGATCGGACACGACCGAGACCAGCCGCTCCGACACCTTCACCGGCAGCACCGGCCGGGCGATGACGCCAGCCTGAACGTTTTCGCTGGCCGGGAAACGGTCGATGGCGGTCAGCAGGGTCTTTTCGCCCAGCTCGGCCCCGGGATTGCCCACCACCGTCGCGACGGCGCCTTCGGCACCATGGCGGACGATCGTGTCCCCCAGTTCAGCCGAGATGGTCTTGCGACGGGCCACCGCTTCCTGTGCCGCACCGGTCTGGGCACGGACGATTTCGATCAGATCCTCGTCGGTCAGAACCTCCGAGAATTCCAGGATCGGCGTCGCCACCGGCACGACGTCACGCGCCAGCGTGCGGGCAACATCGCTGGGCACACCCGGATTGTCCTTCAGGGCCTCGGCGAGGGCGGAGCGGACCCGCACCTCGGCATCACGCAGCATCAGCCGGAAAATATCCTCGGCCAGCCGGCGCTCGCTGTCGCTGAGTTCTCCGTCGGCATGAACGGCGGCGACTTTGCGGGCAACGTCTTCGCGCCGCGCAGCCGTTGGCTCGGACAGCAGCTTGCGGATGTCTTCTTCGCTCAATTTAGCCATGACGACCTCCCCCGTTCCGTCGCGCCGCCGGACGATCTGCCCCATGCGGGCGGGCGATCCCCGGGCTTCGGTCACGGCGTGAACGCCTACAGCTTACGCGATTGGCCGGGACAGCGCCACGCAGGACAGGGTTAACACGTTCTTCACGATGTTTTCGTCAAGAATACCCGGCAAAAATACCCGGAAAACGGGTGTGCCGCCCCGCCCCTGCCGCCGCCCTGCGGTGATAGGACGCACAGTCGACCCCGATGGCTTATTCTAGATTGGCGCCCGAGAGACAGCCGTGATCCGCCGGGGCAACGGCGTGCGCGGCCGAGACGCAGATACATGAGGATGAGACAAGATCAATGAAGACCCGTTTCCGCATCGCAGCCAGCTTCCGCATCGCAACCAGCTTCCGCATCGCAACCCTGGCCGGCCTCGCCGGCCTGATGCTCGCCGCAGGCCCCGCCGCCGCCGAGGGTGACGCCGCCAAGGGCGAGAAGATCTTCGCCCGCTGCAAGGCCTGCCACACCATCGAGGCCGGCGGCCCCAACCGCGTCGGCCCCAATCTCCACGGCGTCTACGGCCGCGAGGCCGGCAAGGCCGAGGGCTTCAAGTATTCGAATGCCGTGGCCGAGTCCGGCGTGGTCTGGACCCCTGAAAACCTCGACACCTACCTCACGGCCCCCGCAAAGTTCATCAAGGGCAACCGCATGGCCTTCGCCGGGCTTGCAAAGCCGGAAGAACGCGCCGACATCATCGCCTATCTCGCCAGCCAGAAATGAGCCGGAGCGCCCCAAGCGGTCACCGGCCCGGAAGGATCATTGACCGACAGCGCCGGACCTGACGTCTTCACCGCCGCCGCCCTGGCCCGACATCTGGGCCGGGTGATCGCCGCCCCCACCAACGCCGATGCCGGGGCGCATGCCACCCTGGAGGCGGCGGTGACGGCGGCGCGCGGCTGTACGCTCTGTGCGCCGCATCTGCCGCGCGGCCCCCGCCCGGTGCTTCGGGCCGGCGCGAGCGCCCGCATTCTGATCGTCGGGCAGGCGCCGGGCACGAAGGTTCACGAGACCGGTCTGCCCTGGAACGATGCCAGCGGCGACCGGCTGCGCGACTGGACCGGGCTCGATCGCGAGGTCTTTTACGATCCGGCCCGCATCGCCATCATACCCATGGGGTTCTGCTATCCGGGCCGCGGCACCGGCGGCGACCTGCCGCCCCGGCCGGAATGCGCCCCGGCCTGGCATCCGCGGCTGCTGCCGCATCTGCCCGAACTGCGCCTGGTGATCCTGGCCGGCGCCTATGCGATCGGCGCCTATGCCCGGCCGCTGCTCGGCCCTGCCTTCGCACGTGCACCACTCTCGGACGTGGTCGCAGCCTGGGAAACCCTGCCCCCGGGCATCATGCCCCTGCCCCATCCCTCCCCCCGCAACCGACGCTGGCTGCGCGACCGGCCCTGGTTCGAAGACCGTGTGGTGCCGGCGCTAAAGCAGCGGGTGGATCATGCGCTCGGGCGATGACGCAGCGCAGTCTTTCGTGTCGCACTGCAAGAAAAACCGGTAACACGACGTCGTCACAGATCAGCCTTTTCCATTTATTTCAAGACCATGCATGCAGGCTTCTTGTGCCGTTTCTGTCGCACGGCGCCTGAAACTGCGTTAGGATTTCACCCAGAGAGAGACGATCGCCGGCATGACCGGCGCCACGTCTCCGATCCTGGGGAGGACCTACACGATGGTGGCCATGCATGTGCGGGACCATATCGAGGAAGTCGTGCGTGTCGTCTCGACCGAGACGCCTGAGCCCGGCACTGCGGCGCGGGTCCCTCGGGGCCTTGCCCGGCCGCAGCTGCGCGCCTCCCCCTTCCGTGATGCGCAGCGGGGCGACATCCCGCTGCGCGACGGGCTGATCCGCGACAGCTGGCGGCGCTGTGTCGCGACCCACGGCCTTGACCCCACCCGGCTGCAGGAAGCCCGCATCCTGCCCGAGGCACGGGTGCGCGAGCATCGCGAACGGCTGGAAGACCTGATCCGCACCGCCCGCTTCGGCCTGGAAAGCCTGCATCGTCGCATCGCCGGCCAGGGCTATGTGCTGCTGCTGTCGGATGCGCGCGGGGTGACGGTCGATTTCATGGGCGATCCCACTTTCGACAATCATCTGCGCCGGGCGGGGCTGTATCTGGGATCGGACTGGAACGAGGCCCATGCCGGCACCTGTGGCGTGGGGCTGTGCATCGCCTCGGGCGAGGCGCTGACCGTGCATCAGACCGATCATTTCGACGCCACCCATGTCGGGCTGACCTGCACCTGTGCGCCGATCCACGATGTCGACGGCCGCCTCGCCGCCGTGCTCGACATCTCGGCCCTGCGTTCCCCCACGCCTAAGGACAGCCAGCATCTGGCCCTGCAGCTGGTGCAGGACTACGCCCATACCATCGAAATGGCCAATCTGGAGCGGCGCTTCCGCGACCGCTGGCTGGTCCGCTTCAGCCTGTCGCCGGATTTCGTCGAGGCCGACCCGGATTGTGCGGTGGCGCTGGACGATGACGGCCGCATCCTGGGCATGACCGACCGGGCCCGCCGTCTGCTCGCCGGCCAGAGCGACGGCAGCGCCCGCGACCCTTCGGCAGTGATCGGGCGGCATTTCAACGAGTTGGTCGATTTCGACGTCGAGCGCCTGGGCGAGCTGGGCCGCGGGGCTGCGACCGAATCCTGCGGCATCGAGGTCCGCTCGGGCCGCATGCTCTATGCCCATGCCGCCCCGCCCGGCCCGGCCCCCGCCGCCCGCAGCCGCCCCGACACGCTCCGCCGCGGCACCCATGGCCTGCCGGCACCGCTCGCCGCCCTCACCGGCGGCGACCCTGCCATCCTGGCCATGCTGGGCCGCGCCGCCCGGCTGGTCGAGGCGCCGGTCGCGATCATGATCCGCGGCGAAACCGGCACGGGGAAGGAATATCTCGCCAAGGCGCTGCACCAGTCGCGCCGCAAGCCCGGCCCCTTCGTGGCGGTCAACTGCGCAGCCCTGCCCGAAAGCCTGATCGAAAGCGAGCTGTTCGGCCATGTCCCCGGCGCCTTCACCGGCGCCCGCGCCCGCGGCCATGCCGGACTGATCCGCGAGGCATCGGGCGGCACGCTGTTCCTGGACGAAATCGGCGACATGCCGCTCGCCCTTCAGGGGCGGCTGCTCAGGGTGCTGGCCGAACGCGAGGTGCTGCCGGTCGGCGGCGCCCGGCCGGTGCCGGTCGACATCCGGGTGATCTCGGCCAGCCATCGCGACCTGATGGCCGAGGTACGCGCCGGCCGCTTCCGCGAAGATCTGTACTACCGCCTGAACGGCGCCCTGCTGACCCTGCCACCGCTCAGGGAACGCGCCGATCTGGACTGGCTGGTCGGCCGGATGCTGGCCGACGGCGCGACCGATCCCGCCGGCCACCGCCTGGACCCGCAGGCCCGGCTGCGCCTGCGCGCCCATCACTGGCCGGGCAATCTGCGGGAACTGGCCAATGCGCTGGTCTGCGCCCGGGCGGTCTCCACCGGCGGCGTGATCCGGGTCACCGACCTGCCCGAAGACCTGCAGGCCCCGGCACTCAGCGCCCAGGCCCATGCCATCGGCCCCCATCCGCGGGCGCGGGAAGATGCCGAGATGCTGCGCATGGTGCTGAAATCCCACCGCTGGAACGTCTCGGCCGCCGCCCGGGCGCTCGGCATCGACCGCACCACCGTCCACCGCCGCATGCGCCGCCTGGGCATCCGCCCGCCGCATCGGGTGGAGGGGTGAGGCGCGGCAGGCCATAAACTCCTGCCCCGCCCGCAATCCGCCGCGGGAACAGCCTGCTTACAGCTCGTCGAGTGATACTCTGACGACCGGGGCATTCGCCCGTGCGTCTGCAATCGCGCCAAGTTCCAGATCTTCCAGACAGTCTTGCAACGCCTCGTAGCCGGCAGCCGACAGGCAATAGAACATCACCCTGCCGTTTTCCAGAACGGCGACGGGACGATCCCCATATGCAGCGATCGCTGCCTTCGGGTCCCTTTTCAGATCGCAGAGGGTGATCGTCGCGATATTGGTTTCCAGATCAGCCATCCGCATCCCCTCACCCCAAAAGCGCACATTGTTCTGCATGTCTCGCGTCGCGATTATGGCCCAGATCGGCGCGCCCGCCAACCTGCGGCACCCGCATCGCCCGTGGCGCCACAGCTGTGGCAGGGTGCACGCGACACGCCACAGCGGCATTCGCCCAAGCATTTGATTCTGCTCAAAACATAGAACTGGCCCGCCTTTTGCCACTCTCAGCCCGGACCGCACCGTCAGATGTGCGGCGTCAAGATGGATGAGGGGCATGGAAACGCGACGAGACGACGCAGCGCCGCCTGCGGGCGCGCCGCTGGTGGGTGTGATCGCCAATCCGGTCTCCGCGCGGGATATCCGCCGGGTGATCGCCAACGCCACCAGCCTGCAGATCGCCGACCGGGCCAATATCGTGCTCCGGATTCTGGCCTGTCTGCGCCATTTCGGCATCAGCCGGGTGGTGATGATGCCGGATACAGGCGGGGTGCGGTCGCATGTGAAGCGCGGCCTGCACCAATCGGCCAATCGTGGCGACGGCCGCTTCCCGGCGGTCGAGTGGCTGGACATGGCCGTCACCGCCACCGCCGACGACAGCATCGAGGCCGCCCGGCGCATGGCCGCCATGGGTGTGGCGGTGATCGTGGTTCTGGGCGGCGACGGCACCCATCGCGCCGTTGCCTCGGCCTGCGGCCGCGTGCCGATCGCCGGCGTGTCGACCGGTACCAACAACGCCTTTCCCGACACCCGCGAGGCCACCGTCACCGGGCTGGCCGTGGGGCTGGCCGCCGCAGGCCTGGTACCGGCCGAGGTGGCCTTCCGCCCCAACAAGCGTCTGGAGGTGACCGTCGCCGGCCGCACCGAAACCGCGCTGGTCGATGTGGCGGTGGTGGCAGAACGCTATGTGGGGGCCCGCGCGCTCTGGCGGACGGAAAGCTTCCGCGAGCTTTTCGTCACCTTCGGCGACCCGCGCACCATCGGCATGTCGGCCATCGCCGGGCTTTCGGCGCCGGTCGACCGCGAGGCCCCCTTCGGTCGCCATCTGCGCTTCGCCGACCCCGCCCATGCGGAACGGGTGCTGCATGCCCCGATCGCCCCCGGGCTGATCCTGCCGGTCGGCATCGATGCCATCGCCCGGCTGGATCCCGACCAGCCGGTGCGGGTGACGGCCGAGGCCGGCTCTCTCGCCTTCGACGGCGAGCGCGAAATCGCCTTCACCGCAGCGGACGCCCCCACCGTCACGCTGCGCACCGATGCCTTCCGCACCGTCGATGTCGAGGCCTGCATGGCCCATGCCGCGGCGGAAGGCCTGTTCTTCGACAGGATGCGGGCACCGGCTGCCAGCCCCCACACCTGACAACACCCCCCGCACCTGACGACACCCCCGCACCTGATCTCAACCACGAAGGCGGACACACCGCCACCATCCAGGGAGGATGACCGATGCCGGATTCAAAGCCCGCCCGTCCCGACGGGCCGCTGCCGCTCGATCACGACCGGCTGCTCCACGCCTACCGGATCATGCGCACCATCCGCGATTTCGAGGAACGCCTGCATGTCGATTTCGGCCGCGGCGACATCCCCGGCTTCGTGCATCTCTATGCCGGCGAAGAGGCGACGGCCGCCGGCATCATGATGCATCTGAACGATCAGGACCGCATCGCCTCCACCCATCGCGGCCATGGCCATTGCATCGCCAAGGGCGTCGACGTGATGGGCATGATGGCCGAGATCTACGGCAAGACCACCGGATCCTGCCGCGGCAAGGGCGGCTCCATGCACATCGCCGACCTGTCCAAGGGCATGATGGGCGCCAACGGCATCCTCGGCGCCGGTGCGCCGCTGGTCTGCGGCGCGGCGCTGGCCGCCAAGGTGCTGGGCCACAAGGGTGTCGGCATCAGCTTCGTCGGCGACGGCGCCTCCAACCAGGGCACCTTCCTTGAAAGCCTGAACCTGGCCGCCGTCTGGAATCTGCCGGCGATCTTCGTGGTCGAGAACAACGGCTATGCCGAAAGCACCGCCTTCGAATGGGCGGTCGCGGCCGACAGCTATGTCGACCGAGCGACCGGCTTCGGCCTGCCCGGCGTCACCGTCGATGGCACCGATTTCTTTGCGGTCTACGAGGCGGCGGGCGAGGTGATCGCCCGGGCGCGCGAGGGCGGCGGGCCGTCGCTGCTGGAATGCAAGATGGTCCGCTTCTTCGGCCATTTCGAAGGTGATGCCCAGACCTATCGCGCCAAGGGCGAGCTGGAGCGTATCCGCGCCGAGCAGGACTGCATCCGGATCTTCCGCAGCCGCGTCACCGGTGCGGGCGTGGTGACCGATGCCGAATGCGACGCGATCGATGCCGAGGTGGCAGAGCTGATCGAGCGCGCCGTGCAGGCCGCCAAGGACGCGCCGATGCCGTCCCCGGCGGATCTCCTCACCGACGTCTACGTCTCGTATTGAGCCGGTCCGGCTCTTCTTCCGGAGGATTTCCGTCATGGCCCGCAAGATCAGCATGAAAGATGCCATCAACGAGGCGCTGGACCAGGAGATGACCCGCGACCCCACTGTCATCATGATGGGTGAGGACATCGTGGGCGGCACCGGTGCCAGCGGCGAGGCCGACGCCTGGGGCGGCGTTCTGGGCGTCACCAAGGGGCTCTACGCCAAGCATGGCGACCGGCTGATGGATACGCCGCTGTCTGAAAGCGCCTATGTCGGCGCTGCGATCGGCGCCGCCACCTGCGGTCTGCGCCCCGTCGCGGAGCTGATGTTCATCGACTTCATGGGCGTGTGCTTCGACCAGATCTACAACCAGGCCGCCAAGTTCCGCTACATGTTCGGCGGCAAGGCCGAAACGCCGGTCACCATCCGCGCCATGGTCGGCGGCGGCTTCCGGGCGGCGGCACAGCACAGCCAGATGCTGACCCCGCTGTTCACCCACATCCCCGGGCTCAAGGTCGTCTGCCCGTCGAATGCCTATGACGCCAAGGGCCTGCTGATCCAGTCGATCCGCGACAACGACCCGGTGATCTTCTGCGAGCACAAGGCGCTCTACGGCCACGAGACCGACGTGCCGGCCGAATCCTATGCCATCCCCTTCGCCGAGGCGGCGGTGGTGCGCGAGGGCGGCGACGTCACCATCGTGACCTACGGCCTGATGGTCCATCGCGCCCAGGAGGCCGCCGCCCTGCTGGCGAAGGACGGGATCGAGGCCGAGATCATCGATCTGCGCACGCTCTCGCCGCTCGACATGGACACCGTTCTGGAAAGCGTCGAGGCGACCGGCCGGCTGGTGGTGGTCGACGAGGCGCATCCGCGCTGCTCGATCGCGACCGACATCGCCGCCCGGGTGACGCAGGACGCCTTCAAGGCGCTGAAGGCCGCGCCGCGCATGGTGACCGCACCCCATACCCCGGTGCCGTTCTCGCCCACCCTCGAAGACCTGTTCCTGCCCTCGGGCCAGGCGATCGCCGAGGCCGCCCGCGCGACCATCGGCCGCTGACCAGGAGACGAAACCGCAATGAGTGACGACCGCATCAAGCCGCTGGTGATGCCGAAATGGGGCCTGTCCATGCAGGAGGGCCGCCTCGCCGCCTGGCTGGTCGAGGAAGGGGCCGACATGTCGGTCGGCGACGAGATCATGGAGGTCGAGACCGACAAGATCACCAATGTCGTGGAGGCGGCCGATGCCGGCCGTCTCCGCCGCCGGGTCGGCCAGGAGGGCGAGGTCTATCCGGTGAAGGCCCTGCTGGGCGTGCTGGCCCCGCCCGAGGTCGACGATGCCGCGATCGATGCCTTCGTCGCCGCCTATGAGGTGCCGGCCGCGGGCGGTGACGACGAGGACACGGCCCCCGCCCATGCCTTCGTCGACACCCCGGCCGGCCGGCTGCGCCATGCCAGCCGCGGCGACAGCGGCCCCCATGTCGTGCTGATCCACGGCTTCGGCGGCGATCTCGACAACTGGCTGTTCAACATCGACGATCTGGCCGGCGCCGCCCGGGTTCATGCCCTCGACCTGCCCGGCCATGGCCAGTCCTCCAAGGATGTGGGGACCGGCGATCTGGAGGCACTGGCCACCGCGGTGCTCGCCTTCATGGACAGCCAGGAGATCGAGGCCGCCCATCTGGTCGGCCATTCGATGGGGGGTGCGGTCTCGGCCCATATCGCCACCACAAGGCCCGGGCGCGCCCGGTCCCTGACCCTGATCGCCTCGGCCGGGCTGGGGGACGACATCGACCAGGGCTATATCGACGGCTTCGTCACCGCGGCCTCGCGCCGCGATCTGAAGCCCGTGCTCTCCAAGCTCTTCGCCGACCAGGCCCTGGTCGGGCGGCGGCTGGTCGACGACCTGCTGAAATACAAGCGCCTCGACGGGGTCGATGCGGCGCTGGCGAAGCTCCGCGACGGGCTGTTCGCGGGCGGACGCCAGAAGACCCCGCTCGCCGGTGCCATCGCCGCCGCCGATCTGCCGGTGCTGGTGATCTGGGGCACAGAGGACCGGGTGATCCCGGCCGCCCATGCCACTGCCGTGCCCGGGGCCACGGTCGAGGTCCTGCCCGATGCCGGCCACATGGTCCAGATGGAAGCGGCTGCCCGGGTCAACGAACTGATCCGGCGCCATATCGGAGGATGATCCCATGACCGCCTCTCTCCCCCTTTCCGGTCGCCGCACGGTGGTGACCGGCGCCGGCCGCGGCATCGGTGCCGCCATCGCCCGCGGGCTTGCCGCCCAGGGTGCGGCGGTGATGATCGCCGATCTCAACCCCGACACCGCCGCCGGCGTGGCGGACGAGATCCGCAAGGCCGGCGGCAAGGCCGCCTCCACCGCGGTCGACGTGCGCGAGCGGGCCTCGGTCGCGGCCATGCTCGACCGGACGATCGCGGAATTCGGCGGGCTGGACGTGGTGTTCAACAATGCCGGCATCGCCCAGGTCCGCCCCTTCCTCGCCATCACCGAAGACGACTGGCGGACGGTGATGGACGTGAACGGGCTGGGCGTGCTGATCGGCATGCAGGAAGCGATCACCCGCCTGCGCACCCAGGGCACGGGCGGTGCGATCATCAACACCGCCTCCATCGCCGGCAAGCAGGGCTACGAACCGCTGGCCCATTATTCCGCCAGCAAGTTCGCGGTCGTCGCCCTGACCCAGGCGGCGGCGCGGGCCTTCGGGGCGGAGAATATCCGGGTGAATGCGATCTGCCCCGGCGTGGTCGCGACCGATATGTGGAAGCTGATCGATCAGGGCTTCCGCGACTCAGGCCTCACCGGCCGCGAGAACGAGGCCTTCGATCAGTTCGCCGCCGGCGCCGTGCTCGGCCGCCCCTCCAGGGCCGAGGATCTGGTGGGCGTGGCCTGTTTCCTGGCATCCGATGCCGCCGCCTTCATGACCGGCCAGACCCTGCTGGTCGACGGCGGGATGGTGATGGACTGACCTCCCGGATCCACACCTTCTTCCCCACCGCCGTCCCCGCCCCGCCCCGGCTCCACCCGGGGCGGGGTTTTCATGTCTTGTCCTTTAAACGACCGGTTCCCCACCTCGTCGCACAACGCTAATGTTGCGCTTCAATGACGCCGGGTGACGATGCGGCAACCTTCAGGAGCGCATGAATGCGGATCTTGCGACAGGGATCTCTGACGTTCCGGATCACCGCCGGCATGGCCACGGTGCTGGTGATCTCGGTCGTGGCCATCGCGGTCACCCTGCTCTCCCTGTCGCGTCAGGCCGCCGAAGACGCGGCCATGGCCCATCTTGCGGAACTCGCCACCGGTCAGGCGGCGGTGATCCGCGCCGATATCGGCCAGGCGGTCGACGACGCCCGCGCGCTCGCCCGTGCTGTCGCCGTGGAACAGGCGCGCCCCGCCCCCGACCGGCGGGTGGTCGATGCCCATCTGGCGCGCCTTGCCGGCGAACGGCCGGCCTATGCCGGTGTCTGGGTGGACATGGCGCCCGACGCCTTCGACCGCCGTGATGCCGAATATGCTGCGGCCCGTGCCGCGGCAGGGGATGCACCGGCGGAAATCCTGGCACTGCCAGGCACCGGCCGGATGAGCCTGCTCTGGTATCCGGACGAAACGACGGGGCGCCCGGTCGCCGATGCCACCGACGGCGCCGCCTTCGACGAGGTGATGACCAAGGAATATTACCGCGCCGCCGCCCGGGCCCGCGGCGCCGCCGTCACCCTGCCCTATCTCGACGACTTCACCAGGGCGCTGATGACCAGCACGGTGATGCCGGTGATGGCCGGGGGGAAAATCCTCGGGGTTGCGGGCGTGGACATCACGCTCGCCGGCATCGCCGAACGACTGTCGGCTATCCGGCCCTATGGCACGGGCTGGCTGGCGGTGGTGGCAAGCGACGGCAGCTATGTCGCCCATCCGGACCCGGCCCGGCTCTCGCATGCCGATGACGACCTGCCCGGCGCGCTCCGGCAGGCGATTGCGGCCGGCCGCAGCATGACTGCGGCCGCTGAACTGGATGGCACGCCCCATCACCTGCACCTTGAACCGCTCACCTTCAACGAGGCGGCGGGGCGCTGGACCCTGGTCGTCGCCGTGCCGCGCGACGCCTTCATGGCCGAGGCCGACCGGCTGCTGATCAGCTGCCTTGCAGCCGGCGGGCTGGCGCTGCTGCTGGGGCTGATCATCGCCTGGCTGCTGGGCCGCGGCATTTCGCGCCCGGTTCAGGCGATGACCGGCGTGATGGGCCGGCTGGCCGGCGGAGACCTGACGGTCGACATCCCGGCCCGCGGCCAGCGCGACGAGCTGGGCGACATGGCCCGGGCGCTCGACCTGTTCCGCGAGACGGCCCTGCATGCCCGCGATCTCGACGCCGCCGACCGCGCCGCCCGCACCCGGAGCGAGGCGCGGGCCGCCGCCCTTGCCGAGGCCCAGGCGGAATTCGACAGCCGGGCCGGCGCCCTGGTCGAGGTTCTGGCCCGCTCCGCGGCCGACCTCAACGATACCGCCCATGCCCTGTCGGGCATCGCCGAGGCCACGCGTGGGCGGTCCGACGAGGTGGCGGAGGAAGCCGAACGGGCGACCCGCAGTGTCGAAACCGTGGCCGGTGCCACGGCCGACCTTGCCCGGACCTTCGAAGACATCCGCCGCCGGGTCGACCGCTCGGTGGGTGATGCCGAAGCCGCCGAGGCCGAAACCCGGCGCACCGATATGGCCGTCGCCCGGCTGACCGAGAATGCCGGCCGGATCGGCGAGGTGGTCGATATGATCCGCGGCATCGCCGAGCAGACCAATCTTCTGGCCCTCAACGCCACGATCGAGGCGGCACGGGCCGGCGAGGCCGGCAAGGGCTTCGCGGTGGTGGCCGCCGAGGTGAAGCAACTGGCCGACCAGACCGCGCGGCTGACCGACGACATTCTGGTGCAGGTGACCGGCATCCGCGATGCCACGACCGAGACCGCCCGGTCGATTTCCGCCGTCGGCAGCGCCATCGACGGGTTGACCGGCACCGCCCGCGACATCCGCGCGGCCGTGGAAGAACAGGACCGCGCCACCCGCGACATCGCCCGCAACCTTCAGGACGCCGCCGGCGCGACCCGTCAGGCTGCCGGGCGCATGGCCGATATCCGGGCGGCTGCGGGGGAAACCGGCACCGCCGCCGGCCGCGTTCTGGCCGCCGCAGAGGCCGTCGGCCGCGATTCGGCCGGGCTTGCCGCGGAAGTCCGGCGCTTCGGCGAGATCACCCGCGATTGAGACGACGTGCCTTGTGACGTCGTCATCCGTTCAGATCAGGCTGGGAGGCCCGCCGGTCGTTAGGTGACCATCAGGCCGAAACCGACGCAATTCCCGCGGCGACGATATCCGCCTCGCTCATGCCCCTGCGCCAGTGGGAGAAGGCGATCATGCGATCGGCGGGGATGCCGAGCTCCGCCTTCAGAAAGCCGCGCATCTCGCGGAAGGCGGTGTATTCGGCACCGATCCAGGCGAAGATGTCGCCGTGATCGGCCGGCACCGCCACCTGCCGCAGGGCATCGATCAGCAGGCTTGTGGTCCCCGGCGCCGCGGCACCGCGATGCAGCCAGCGGATCTGCACCCCGGGCGGGGCGGCGATCGCCTGTTCCTCGGCGGCATCGGCGACCTCGATCAGCGCCACGCCCTCAACCGCGGCCGGCAGCCCTTCCAGGATCCGGGCCATGCCGGGCAGGCCGGTTTCGTCACCGGCCAGCAGATACCACCCGGCCGGCTTCGGCCCGTTGGCGGCCGGGCCCAGAATGCCCACGACATCCCCCGGCGCCGCATCCCGCGCCCAGGCGGCGCCGGGGCCCGCACCGTCATGGAGCACGAAATCGATGTCGAGCAGGCCGGCCGCGGCATCGATCCGGCGGATGGTGAAGATGCGAGAGGGCAGCACCCCGCTGTCGGGCCAGAGGATCCGGCCGTGATCGTCCAGTTCGGGCCAGCGCGGGGCGGTGACGCCCTTTTCCTGAAACAACAGCCGGCAATGGATCTGGTCGGGCACCGCGTAGCGGCCCAGATCCCGGCCGGCGAAGGTGATCCGGCGCATGCGCGGCGTCAGCTGCGCAACGGTGCGGACGGTCAGCACGCGCAGATCCTGCGGCAAAGCGGCGCCCACGGTATCGCCGGTCCAGGCGATCCGAAGCCCTTCGGGCCGGGCGACGAAATCGATCAGCCCGGTCAGCTCGTGCTTCAGGCGGTTGAAGGCCGCGGGATCCGAGGCTTCGACCAGCAGCCGCAGCACCCCCTGCCCCGGCATCAGCCGGGCCCGGCCGAAACCGGCCTCGACCACATGATCATTCCCCTCGGCCCTGAGCGTCATGTTATGGGCCGAGAGCGAGGCGATGATGGTGTCGAAATACCGGTCGAGACTGGCAAAGGCGATCTCGGCCTCGGCCTTGAAGCGTGGCATGGGGCTCGTCCTTCAGATTGTCTTGTTTTTCGAGCGGGTCTCAGCCCGCAAGGCTCACCCAGCAGGGGCCGGGCAGCGGTTCGGCAAGGAAGCGGCGGCCGATCTCGTCGAGCGTCGCCGCAGGGTCGAGATCGGCGAACAGCGCCGGATGCAGCCAGGTGGCGGCAATCTCGACGAACAGGATGTTGAGCGGAGCGACCGTCAGCAGCCCCGTCCACACCCCATGCACCCGCCGGTCGCGGACGGCCGGCAGCGTCTCGAAACCGGTGCGCGCGACCAGCCGGGCAAGGCCGGCGCGCGCGGCTGCCGGGTCGAGCCCCGGGCCGATGCCCGGCCGGATATCGCCGCCATAGGCACCGCCCGAGGCGATATAGACCGCCGGCGCCTCGGTCATCAGCTGCTCGATCGGCAGCTTGACGTACCAGGACGCCTGAACGGCCGAGAGGTTGCTGCCGCCGGCAAGGGCCAGAAGGTCGCCCCAGATCCGCCGCCCGGCCGCCCAGCAGCAATCGTCATAGGTCGACTGAACCTCCAGATAGGCGCGGGTCGGCGCCACGCCGGCAAGGCGGCCGGTCACCCGCGCCAGGCGGTCGGCGACGAAATCCGTGAAGGCGCGGGCGCGGGCGGGCACACCCAGCACATCGCCCCACATCCGCATCGCCCGGCCCATGTCGCCGATCGGGTCGCCGGCCGCACCTGCCGGCGGTGCGGCATTGCTGGCGGCATTGCTGAACACCACCGGAATGCCGGCGGCGGCCAGCTGGCCGACCAGCCGCCCCTCGCCCAGCTCCGGCACCATAAAGGCGGAGGCGACCACCAGATCGGGGGTGAGCGACAGGATATGCTCCACCGACAGCGTGTCGGGCGTCTGGCCGCCGACCTCGGCGATCAGGCTGCCATCGGGCCGCGTTTCATAACGCCGGCGCAGAAGATCGCTGTCGAACCTGGCCACATCCGCCCAGCCGACCACCAGCCGCGACGGATCGGGGTGCAGCAGGGCCATGCTGATCACGTCGCGCGCATCCAGCAGCACGATGCGCGCCACCGGCCTCGCCAGTTCGACCCTCCGGCCGATCACGTCGGTGACGACCATCCCGCCGCCTGCGGCGCGGGCGAGCGTCGGGGCTGCGGCAGCCGCCCCCAGCAGGGCCAGAAAACTGCGGCGATCGAGATCCATCAGAGACCGGCCCCTCACCAGCTGTAGCGCAGCCCGGCCAGCACCTCGGTGCCGTTGCCGTACTGGCAGTAAAAGCCGCTGGTGCAGCTCGTGTAATAGGTCTTGTCGAACAGGTTGGTGGCATTCAGCGTCACCTGGGTGCCCTGCAGCGACGGGGACAGCCGGGCCAGATCATAGCGCAGCGCCACATCGACCAGGGTGAAGCCGTCGGCCTTGAAGCTGTTGATGTCGTCGGCATAGCTGCTGCCGACCACACGCACACCCGCCCCCAGGGTCAGACCGTCGAGCGCGCCGGCATCGACGGCGTAATTGGCCCAGACCGACCCGTGATAGGCCGGCACCGCCTGCGGGCGCTTGCCGATATTGGCAGCGACCGTCGATTTCGTGACCTCGGTGTCGAGCAGGGTGAGGGCTGCGATCACCTCCAGACTGGCCGTCACATTGCCGCGGGCTTCGAACTCGACGCCCCGCGAACGGACCTCGCCCTGCTGGACATTGAAGCCGGGCGTGCTGCCGGGGGTGAGAACATTCTCCTGCCGGATCTGGAAGGCGGAGACGGTGAACAGCGCCTTCATGAACTCCGGCTCGTACTTCACCCCCACTTCCCACTGCTCGGCCTCGGTCGGATCGAAGGGCCGGCCCGACGCATCGACGCCGATCACCGGCTCGAACGAGGTCGAATAGCTGACATAGGGGGCGATGCCGTTGTCGAACCGATAGAGCAGGCCGGCCCGATAGCTCGGCGACCGGCTCGACTGGTCGCTGGTGGTGCCGGCCAGGCGGTTCCGGCTCTCCTGCTCCGTCCAGTCATAGCGCGCGCCCAGCAGCAGGCGCCAGCCGCCCAGGCTCATCTGGTCCTGCAGATAGACGCCCGTCTGCTCCAGGGTCTGGCGGCTGTCGATGACGGCCGCAAGCGCCCCCACCGGCAGGCCATAGCGCGGATTGCCCAGATCCAGCGGCTCGGCCGCCCCCATCTCATAGGTCCAGTCGCTCACCGCATGCTGATAGTCGACGCCGATGATCGTCTGATGCCCCACGGCACCCGTGGCGAAATCGACCTGCGCCCGGTTGTCGGTGGCGACACCTTCAACCGTTTCTGTCGAGCGCAGGGCGACGCGCGGCAGCAGCCCGCCCGCCGTGATCCCGCCCGCCATCTGCAGGCTCTGGAAATCCAGGTCGATTTCGGAATAGCGGGTCTTCGAGCTGACGCTCACCATGTCGTTGATCCGATGGTCGAAACTGTAGCCGATGGCGCGCTGGGTGCGGTCATAGCTGTCGAAAGCCGGATCGCCGACATTGTCGTCGCGGCCGAGCCCGCCCTTCCAGGCATCCGGCGCCAGTTCCTGCGGATAGGTGGAGTTGAAATAGCCGCCCTTCGGATCGGTCTGATAAAAGCCCTGAAGGGTGAGCTGCGTCTCCGCATCGGGCTGCCAGCGCAGCTGGGGCGCGATGGACAGCCGCTCCTCCTCGACGTCGTCATAGCGGGTGTCGGCCCGCCGGCCCATGGCGGCGATGCCGTATTGCCACTGCCCCTCGGCATCGATCCGGCCCTGGCTGGCGATGCCGCCCTGCAGCCGGCCATGGCTGCCGCCCTCGATCCGGGCCTCACCCGATGCGGTGGCAGAGGGGCTGCGGCTCAGCTGATTGACCAGCCCGCCCGGGCTGGTCTGGCCATAGAGCACCGCCGAGGGCCCCTTGAGCACATCGATCCGGTCGAGCAGGAAGGGATCGATCGAGGGCAGCGCAAAGGCCTGGCCGCGGGGCAGGCGCAGCCCGTCGAGGAAGTCGACGATCCGGGTCGAGGTGCCGAAACCGCCGAAACCGCGCAGGAACAGGCTGTCATAGCGACCGGTGGCATCGGGGGTGGACAACACCCCGGCGCTATAGGTCAGCGCATCCTTGACCGTGCGCGCATTCTGGTCGTCGAGCTGCCGGCGGGTGACGGTGCTGATCGATTGCGGGGTCTCCAGCACGGGGGTGCCGGTCTTGGTGGCGCTGGTGGCGACCGGCGCCAGATAGGCATCGGCCGTGGTCGCCGCCGGTGCCTCGCCTTCGATCTGGAGCGAGGGCAGCGTGGTCGCCGTCTCGTCGGCCACCGCACCCATCGGTGCCAGCACGGCCGCTGCGGCGATCACCCCGGCGCCACCCCGTCTTGAGAACACCCCCGTCATGCCTCCGTCCTTCCCCGTCTCCGTCGCCCGCCCGGGCGGATCTGCCCCCGAGCGGATCTGTCAATCAATGCGAATGCGCATCATTCGCGATAACCGCAGCTATAAAACAAACGGGACGGTCCCGTCCAGTTAATTGATGCCGCGTTCGGAACTGGTCGGGATCGGTCCGGGTGAGGTACAACTGTCCCGTCCGACCCAGGGTGGTTTCGCCGCCCCGGTCATGCGGACCAGCCCCGGCGCGACCCGCAGGCAGACCGGGGCAGACGCAGACACGGGCGGGAGATGAGGATGACATCGGGACGATGACCAGCGCAGCGCCGCAGCAGCAGGCGGGCCAGCCGGATCGGAACCGGCCCCGCCGGGGCCGGCCGTCGAAGGAGGATGCGGCCGAAACCTCGGGCCGGATCATCGAGACGGCGGCGCAGCTTTTTGCCGCGCAGGGTTTCGCCGCGACCTCGATCGAACAGGTCGCGGCTGCGTGCAGCGCCGGCAAGGACACGATCTACCGGCGCTTCCCGTCGAAAATGGCGCTGTTCGAAGCGGTGGTCGACAGCCTGCGGACCCGGACGCTGGCACGGCTGGAGCAGGAAATCCGCTCGGCCGGCGGCGCAGGCGACGCGCTGGCACGGCTGAAGCGCATCGCCCGCTGGTTTCTGGACGTCAACCTGGATCCGGAGATGATCGCCTTCAACCGCATCGCACTCAGCGAGGCGGTGGTCTTCGGCGACGGCCGGCACGATCAGTGGGAAACGGATCCGATCCTGGACCGGCTGGTCGCCCTGGTGCAGGAAGCCCAGGGCGCCGGAGCGCTCGCCACCGGCGACGCCCGGATGATCGCCACGCATCTTCTGCATGCGATCGTCTTTGGCCCCGCCACCGACGCCATGATGGGCCGTACCGGCTGGTCAACCCCCGCCGCCCGCGACCGGTTCTTCGATCAGGCCTGGACGCTGTTCCTGCGCGGGGCCGGCAGCTGACGGCCGGCCATCAATCCTCGGACATCACCCCCCGGCCGTGACCCAGCGGGCGACGTCCTGCCAGACCAGCGGGCCGTGCAGGTCGCGCAGCAGCATGTGCCAGCCCTGGGGGTAGGTATTAATCTGCAGGTCGTCGCGGCCATGGGCGATCAGCTTTTCGCGGAAGTTCTTCACCGCCCGGCGCGGCAGCACCTGTTCGTTGCGGCCATAGAGCGCCAGCACCGGCAGGTCAAGCGAGCCCGCCGCCTCCGTCGCCCGTTCCATCAGGTCGACCAGGCCGAAGATCGCATCGGCACGGGTCGTCTTCAGCACCAGCGGGTCGCGGCCCAGCGCATAGAGCATGGCGTCGTTGTCCGACGGCCGGATGCCGAGCCCGCCGCCATCGAGCGGCAGCCAGGGCATGGCATGGGCGGTGGTCCACAGCATCCAGCGCTGATAGGGCTGAAGCGTCGACCAGCCCCAGACCGCAGGCGCGACCAGGATCAGCCCGGCGGGCCTGAGTTCGGCGGGCAGTTCACGGGCCATGCGGGCCGCGGCCGACATCACCACGGCCCCGCCCATGCTCTCGCCCAGCCAGTAGACCGGTACCCCCGGATGGCGGGCGGCGATGGCGCGGGTGGCGTCTTCCAGATCGCGGATCAGGGCAGAAGTGCCCGGCCAGATGCCGGCACGCGGCGCCTCGCCGAAGCCGCGCTGGTCATAGGCATAGGTCTCGATCCCCCGGGCGGCCCACCAGGGGGCCGGCAGGGCGAAGGCGCGGCGATAATCGTTGAAGCCGTGCAGACCGATGATCACCGCCCGGGTCCGGGTGCCGGCCGGCGGGGCCCAGTGCCAGAGCGGCAGGGCCGTGCCGTCGGCCATGGTCAGCGTCAGCGCCTGCGGCGCCACCTCCGCCCCGGCCGAGATCGCCGCCGGGCTGGTCGGCGTCGCCAGCACCAGCTGCGTCTCTTTCCAGGCGATCGCCGCCGCCTCGGGCGAGGGATGGCGGCCCTTCAGAGAGGCCGGCGGCATGTCGCCCGCCGCATCGATATCGCCCACCGCCGGCCGCGGATCGGCTGCGATCGCGACCGCATGACGGTCGGGGCCGCGGCCGATCGCAAGCGGGGCGCAGCCCGCCGCGGCGGCCGCCGCCATCAGGAATGCCAGCATCAGACCCCGCCTCCCAGAACGGCCACGCCGCGTCACCCCATCCGCTGCCCGCGGCCCCCCACCCGCTGCGCGCGGTACCATCTTCAGCGGCCTTCGTAACCCGGCTTGCGCTTGGCCAGGAAGGCGCCCAGACCCTCGTCGAAATCATGGGTGCGGCTGTTGGCGACGAAAGCCTCCTGCTCGCGCGCCAGCTGCTGGCCCAGCGGGTTGTCCAGGCTTTCCGAAACCAGGCGCCGGGTGCGGGCATAGGAAAGCGTCGGGCCGGCCGCCAGCTTCTTCGCCAGCTTCATCGCCTCGGCCGGCACCTCGGCCGCGGGCACGATGCGGTTGACCAGGCCCCAGGCCCGGGCGGTTTCGGCATCGACCGGCTCGTTCAGCAGCAGCATTTCCATCGCGAGCTTGGGCCCGATCAGCCGCGGCAGCGCGAAGGTGGAGCCGCCATCGGGCGTGGCGCCGATGCCGGTATAGGCCATCACCAGCTTGGCCTCTGCCGCCATCACCACCAGATCGCAGGCCATGGCCATGGAAACGCCCGCGCCGGCCGCAACGCCGTTGATGCCGGCCACGATCGGCTTCGACAGCCGGGCCATGGCCAGCACGATTTCATGGAAGGCGCCGACCAGGGCATTGGCGGCCCGCGGCCGTTCCTCGCCCGTGGCACCATGCAGATGGGCCAGATCGCCGCCGGCCATGAAAGCGCGCCCCGATCCGGTCAGCAGCACCGCCCGGACCGCGGTATCGCCGTCGACGGTCAGCAGGGCTTCGAGCAGATCCGCCCCCATCGCCGGGTTGAAGGCGTGCAGCACCTCCGGCCGGTTGAGCGTGATGGTCGCAACACCGTCGGCGACGGCGAGGGTGACGGTTCCCGAACCGATCGGGCGGGCGGTCTCGGTCATTGGGGCGCTCTCTCCGGATCAAGGTCCCCCGGCGATACGGCATCCGCCGGCCGCCGGGGGCTTCTTCTACTTCAGGGCGAGCACTGTATCAGCACTCGCGCGGGTCGTCAGCGGGCGACGTTTTCGTACAGCACCGCCATGCCCTGCCCGGCGCCCATGCACATCGAGACGATGGCATAGCGCTGGCCGGTGTTGACCAGATGGTTCATCGCCGTGATGGTCATGCGGGCACCGGTCGCTCCCGGAGGATGGCCGATCGAGATGCCGCTGCCATAAAGGTTGGTGACGTCGCGCGGGATGCCCAGCTTCGCCTCGGCATGCAGGTTCACCGCCGCAAAGGCCTCGTTGATCTCGTAATAGTCGATATCCGAGACCTTGAGACCGCGCCGGTCGAGCAGCGCCTGAATGGCCGGCACCGGGCCGCAGCCCATGATGCGCGGCGGCACGCCGACGATCGCCCAGTCGACCAGACGCACCACCGGGGCGACGCCCTCGGCTTCCAGCGCCGCGCGATCGCCGACCACCACGAAGGCGGCACCGTCGGTCACGCCGCTCGAATTGCCGGGGGTGACGCGGCCGCCCTTGCGGAAGACCGGGTTCAGCTTCGCCAGCTTCTCAAGCGTCACGTCCGGGCGCGGGAACTCGTCCATCTCCATCAGACGGGTCTTGCGGCCCTCGGGCACCTCGATCGGCTTGATCTGGGCGGCCAGGAAGCCGCTCTTCATCGCCTCGCCGGCGCGCTGCTGGCTCATCAGCGCCCATTCGTCCATGGCCTCGCGGGTATAGCCATAGTCGTCGGCCAGATTCTCGGCGGTCTCACCCATCAGCTCGCGGCTGAACGGGTCGCGATAGGCCCAGTCCAGGGTGTCGATCACCTGGCCGGGACCGCGCTTCATGCCCCAGCGCGCGCCGGTCATGACATAGGGCCCGCGGCTGAAATTCTCGCCGCCGCCGGCCAGCGCCATGCGGCCATGGCCCGAGATGATCTGCTCAGCGGCGGTCAGGATCGCCTGGGTGCCCGAGCCGCAGGCGCGGCTGACGTTCAGCGCCGCCGAATGCTCGGCCATGCCGACCTTGAGCGCGATCGCCCGGCTGGCGAAATAGCCGTCATGATCCACGGGCAGCACATTGCCCCAGACCAGATGGTCCATCTTGTCCGCGCCGATGCCGGCCTTTTCAAGGCAGGCGCTCGCCGCATGGACGCCGAGGTCGACCATCGGCACGTCCTTGAGCGACTTGCCGTAGTCGCCGAACGGCGTGCGCATGCCGCCGGCCAGCACGATCTCGGTCATCGGTTTCTCCCTGAGTTTCTGGTTCATGATCCACGGATCACCCGGACATGCGGGAGTCCGTTCCGCGGCAGAGCATCCGCCAGCCGGCGCCCGAGGGCAACCCCGATGAATCCGCATTCATCGCGGGCGTTTTCGCCCCCGTCAGGTCGTGGCCGCGATCGTACTTCAAACACTCGTTTGTTTGAAGTAGGCTGACCCACAGCTTCGACAAGCGCCCCGCGGCTTCTACCGGGGCGCGATGCCCACCCCTGACGAGAGACGAGAGATGACCCAGAACCGCCGCATCATCCTGGCCTCGCGCCCTGTCGGCATGCCGACCTCCGCGAACCTGCCGATCGAGACCCAGACCCTGGCCGAGCCGGCCGAGGGCCAGATCCTGGTCAAGGTCATCTACCTGTCGCTGGACCCCTATATGCGCGGCCGCATGAATGCCGGCCGGTCCTATGCCGCCAATGTGGCCGAGGGTGACGTGATGGTCGGTGGCGCCGCCGGCCGGGTGGTCGCCTCGAAGAGCCCGAAGTTCAAGGAAGGCGACTACGTCTTCGGCATGTTCGGGTGGCAGGAATATTATCTGGGCGATGCGGCCGGCGTGCGGAAGCTCGATCCCGCCCAGGCGCCGATCAGCACCTCGCTCGGCGTGCTCGGCATGCCGGGCATGACCGCCTATGTCGGCCTGCTCGACAAGGGCCAGCCCAAGGAAGGCGAGACGGTGGTGGTTTCGGCCGCCAGCGGTGCGGTCGGCGGCGTGGTCGGCCAGATCGCGAAGATCAAGGGCTGCCGCGCGGTCGGCATCGCCGGCGGGCCCGAGAAGTGCGCTTATGTGGTGGACGAGCTGGGCTTCGATGCCTGCGTCGACTACAAGGCGCCGGACTTCCTGGAGGCCTTCAAGGCGGCGGTGCCCAAGGGCGTCGACGTCTATTTCGAGAATGTCGGCGGCAGGGTCGCCGATGCGGTGTTCTCGCGCATGAACGATTTCGGCCGCGTCGCGCTCTGCGGCCTGATCGCCCATTACAACGACACCGGCGCGCCGGAAGGCCCCGACAACCTGCCGCGCTTCATGTTCAACCTGCTCTCGCGGCGCCTGTCGGTGAACGGTTTCATCGTCAGCGACCATCCCGATCGGGCGGGCGACTTCTTCCGCGACGTGTCGGGCTGGATCCGCGACGGCCAGCTGCGCTATCGCGAGGACATCGTCGAAGGCGGGCTGGACGCGACGGTGGAGGCCTTCCAGGGCCTGCTGACCGGTCGCAATTTCGGCAAGCTGATCGTGAAGATTTCCGAGGACACCAGCCGCGCCGGCTGACCGCGGAAGGGTTGCGGAGCGGGGCGTGGACAACCGCGCCCCGTTCATCTGTAGATCGTGTCTAAATCTTAATTTTTCTGACTTATAGATGTAGCTCGGCGGTCGATCGGGCGTTTTTCGCCCGGGCAGGGCGCCGCAACAGTGGCAGAGGACTGCGCTTTCCCGTCATAGTGAACGTGGTCCGCCCCACCCGATGCGAGTTTTGTCGACCGATGCCAACCCGCCGACACCGCACCCCCCGCCCCGTTTTCGCGGACATCAGGCCATGACCGGCGTGCTCACCGACGGTCAGGTGGAGACCGGAGCCGATGCCCCGCAGGATGCCGCCGAGACGGTCGTCGCGGCCGCGTCCGAAGCCATGCTGATCACCGATGGCGAAACCCGCTCGGGCTTCCTCAACAATGCCGCCTGCCGTCTGATCGGCAGCGATCGCCGCCGCCTGGGTTTCGTGCGGCTGATCGCGCTCGTGAACGGCATGGTTCAGCGGGCAGCCAGCGACCGGTCGTTTCGCAGCCATATCGAGCTGCTCGGCAACGACCGGCAATCGGCCCATGCCTCGGTGCTGCGCATGCGGGGCGTGACGCCACGCAGCTTTTCGATCACCTCGCAGCCCGTCGATCCGCAAGGCCGGCGTCAGCTCTGGATCGTGCGCGACGAGACGGTTCTGTCCCGTCAGGCCATGGATTGCCGCAGCTGTGCGGGCGAGGCCCGATCGATCCACGACGCCCTGCTCGCCCGCACCCGGGCATTGAGCGAGGCACGCGATCTGGCCGATGCCAGCCGGATGGTCGCCGAACAGGCAAGCCGGGCGAAGAGCGAGTTCATGGCCCATCTGAGCCACGAACTGCGCACGCCGCTGAATGCCGTTCTGGGCTTCTCCGAAGTCATCGCCCGCGAATTGCTGGGCCCTGCCGCCGTGCCGGCCTATGTCGACTATGCCCGCAGCATCCACGAAAGCGGAAGCACCCTGCTCGGCCTGATCGACGACATCCTGGATCTGTCGCAGGTGGAAACCGGCCGGGTTCAGGTGCGGCTGCGCCCCACCGATCTGAACGAGCTGGTGAACGGGCTGGACCTGGATGAAGACCTGCGGCCCGGCGTGCGGCTTGCCACCGACCTGCCCCAGGGGCGGATCGTCATTCCGGGCGATCCCGACATTCTTGTCCGGGCCGTGCTGCATCTGGTCGAGGTATCGGCCAATGTCGCGCCGGCCGGATCGGCGGTCACCATCCGCACCTTCGACACCGGCACCCATGCCGGGATCGAGGTCATCGATGCCGGATCGGTGATGAGCGCGGTCGAGATCGAGAATGCGCTAGCCGCCTTCGGCGACACCGACAGCCAGATCGCCCGCAGCGGCCGCGGCCGCGGTGTCGGGCTGTCGCTGGCCGATGCGCTGATCCGCCTGCATGGTGGCCGTCTGGTCATCGCCCCGCGCGGCAATGGCGGCATGGTCACCCGGGTTCTGCTGCCGCGCGGCTGAAGCCCGCCCCTCGCCCGTACCCGCCCCCGGCCGTCACTGCATATCCTTGCCGGGATCCGGCGCGCTGGCATCGTCGACCGCACGGAAGCCCATCTTCCGGCCGTCGGAGGTGACGATGGTCAGACGGTTGCCCTCTACCTCTGCCTGGCGGGCGGCGAGCAGGCCGTCGATCAGGTCCATCTCGGCATCGGTCTTCTGCCGGTCGCAGGCCATGCGCGTGGCGCCGATGCCGCCGAAACGCAGGCTGCCCGGCAGGTCGTCGACCCCGGTCTGATAGCGGCCGAACATGCGGTTGCAGGGGCCGCGCGCCGACATGCGGCCATCGTCGTGAAATCTGAACCGGGCGGCTTCCGCCCCCGGTGCCGCCGGATCGGGTGCCCAGACCGTGCCGGTCAGCGGCAGATCGGGCCGGCCGCCACCGCCCTCTCCCTGCATGCCGGCGCAGGCCCCCAGCGCCAGCGGCACGGCCACAGCCGCCATCAGGCGCAGAGACCGGAAGCGGCGGGGTCCGAAACGCAGAGACGGGCACCCGGCCGATACGGGGCGATGCGCGGGTGCGGAACTGGCGGGCATGACGGATCCTCCTGGGGCCTGGCTGGTCGCGGCGTCTTTGAACGTCGCGACACCGATCCTGCCCGCACGGATCGCGGCTTCCCAGCGGCAATACCGTGACATGGCCGTCACGGAAACGGCCTGCGACAGGATCAGGCCGTCACCGGATCGGTCACCACATCGAAATCCATGGGCGCCGGGCTGCGATCGGCCAGGGGCGGGCGGCCGTGGCCGATGGGGCGGCGGGCGATGCTGCCGGGGGCCTGAAGCTGGTCGGCCTGGGCATCGGCCTGGCGGAGGATGGTCATCCGGGTGTCCTCGGTGGAAGCCATGATCGTGGTCATCTGAAGCGGTTCCGTCGGATCCGGCAGCCGCGTGGCCGCCGTCATTGCTGGGGATCGCCGGAACCGCCCCCGGGTGCGGGAGGCGGGTTTCGCAGGGCCAGAACGCGAAACGGCCGCCTCCGTTTCCGGAGGCGGCCGTCGATTTCGGGATCTCGTCTGGCCCTCAGGCCGGCACACCCGCTCGATTGGCCACCCCCGGGGGGCTCCACCAATAGAACGTAAACGAGGTATAGGTGCGCGACGTGATCATGGGCACCAGTCTGATCCCGCCCCGCCGCGCCGTCAAGCCCCGAGCGTGCGGCAGCCAGGGCTATCGCATTTGCCCGATGACGGATCGGGCGAATGCGTCGGACCATCCGGATCGCTTTCGCTTGCGACGGATGGAGATGGATGGCCTGGCCGTTTTGAGGACGTTGAGGGCGAGTTTTCGGATGATGGCGAGGTTTTCCGGACCGTGGTCCTTGCGAGCGCGGGCCTCATCCTCGCGGAAGGTGGTGTCGAGAACCCAGTGCAGGCCGTTCTCGATGGCCCAGTGGCCGCGGACGGCCTTGGCGAAGGCGGCGGCGGACAAGCGGGCGGAGGAGAGGTAATAGCGGGTAG